>CAIQND010000211.1 GCA_903873045.1 uncultured Methylococcaceae bacterium
CGAGGTCACCCCTGTTGGGTTACGCGATAAAGCCGCTAACCCAACCTACACCTTATTGAAAAACTTGCTCGACCAATTCACCCATGCGAAAACTTTTGGTTCGTTAATTCAGGTTCCCGCTGATCAGGCTGACTATTTACAGGACTTAACAAACCAATTACAAACCCTGATTGAGCAAGGTGATAGTTTTCAAAAACCGGCTGCAATTAAGTTAATGCCGTTTGTGCAACAAGCTTGGTTGTTGGCGCAGCGTTATGATGCCGTTATCGCCAATCCGCCTTACATGGGCGGTAAAGGCATGAATCCTGATTTAAAGGTGTTTGCTCAAAAACACTTTCCTGATAGTAAATCGGATTTGTTTGCGATGTTTATGGAGCGGGCTTTTAATTTATTAAAAGTCAGTGGTTACAACGCGCAAGTGAATATGCAAAGCTGGATGTTTTTATCCAGTTATCAAGCCATGCGTGAAAAACTGCTTGATACGCATACCTTTATCACGATGGCGCATTTAGGCGCTCGGGCTTTTGGACAAATATCGGGTGAGGTGGTACAAACTACGGCGTTTGTTTTGGCTAAAAAGCCTGTTTCAACTTATCGACCGACTTTCTTTCGTTTGATTGAGGGTAATGAAGAAGTAAAGCGCCTTGCCTTGTTAAATAAAGAAAATGTTTACAACCGAACAGTGCAAGACGACTTCAAGAAAATTCCTGGTAGCCCTGTTGCGTATTGGGTGAGTGATAAAGTTCGGAATATTTTTGAAACAGCAGACAAATTTGAAGATGTTGCTGAGCCTAGAAAAGGAATTACTACTTCTGATAATGATGTATACCTTAGATTGTGGCATGAGGTGAACATTAGTAAAATGAAGGAAGGCTTTAAAATAGAAACCTTGTTATTAAATTCAGAAAGCAAATGGTTTCCTGTGAATAAGGGAGGAGAATACAGAAAATGGTATGGAAACAAATATTTCGTTATCAATTGGGAAAATAACGGATACGAGCTGAAACGATTTGAAAGAGCAGTAATCCGTAATCCCTCATATTATTTTAGAGAAGGAATGACGTGGAATGATATTTCATCTGGTCATTTTGCTATGAGATATAGTGAAAAAGGTGCTATTTTTGAAGGCAAAGGACCGATGGCTTTTGTTAAAAACACTAATGAATTAGAAGGTTTTATAGGATTTTTTAACTCATCTGTTTCCAAAGCTATTTTGTCGTTCTTATGTCCTACTTTAAATTTTAATATTGGAGATGTTGCTAAGGTACCAATTTTAAAAGCAACGATTAATAACAATAACATAAGAAACAACTCTACTAGATGCATAGATCTATCTAAACAAGACTGGAACACTTACGAAACCTCATGGGATTTCACCGAAAACCCGCTGATTCGCCAACAATACCCCACGCCTCCAGTACCCGTCATTCCGGCAGGGATGCCGGAATCCAGTCACATGGACGTGAATCTGTCGGCTAATACATTTAATCAAGCTAGCAGCGATGCCAATATAAACTTACCCTCCCTGGCACTGGATTCCGGCATCCCTGCCGGAATGACGGCATTTGAGAATAAAGCCGCTAACCCAACCTACAAACTAGCCACTATTTATGCGGATTGGCAAACTCAAAATCGCCAAACCATCGCCGAAATGCAACGCCTTGAACAAGAAAACAACCGCCTGTTTATTGGTGCCTACGGTCTGCAAGACGAACTCGATGCTGATGTGCCGCTTAAACAAATCACTCTGACCGTCAACCCAAAATATCGTTACGGCGGCAACCTGAACGACGAACAACTAGCCCAACGCTTTCAATCCGATACCTTTGCCGAACTAGTTAGCTATGCCATTGGCTGCATGATGGGGCGTTATCGCCTCGATAAACCAGGGTTGATTTATGCGCATTCCGGTAATATTGATTTCGACAAAATCTACAATGACGGCACGACTCCCCCCTTTGAAAAAGGGGGGCTGGGGGGGGATTTTACAATCGGACAAATCCCCCCTAACCCCTCTTTTTCAAAGGGGGGGACTGATGCTTTGGCGGGTGACAATCCCTTCATTGCTGACGATGACGGCATAATTCCCTTAACCGATCAGGAATGGTTTAAAGACGATGCCACCAACCGTTTTCGTGATTTTGTGCGGACTGTTTGGGGCGAAGACAATCTGCAAGAAAACCTTGCCTTTGTTGCCGAAAGCCTGAGTCTGAGTGGATTGACGGCCAAACGCGGTGAACAGAGTTTGGAAACGATTCGTCGTTATTTATCCAACCAATTCTATAAAAATCACCTGAAAACCTATAAAAAACGCCCTATCTATTGGCTGTTTAGTTCCGGCAAGCAAA
>CAIQND010000212.1 GCA_903873045.1 uncultured Methylococcaceae bacterium
AATTATTTTGCCTTGTTCTTGGATAGTATTATTCTGTTCTTTATTGATTTTATCATGCTCTTGAGCAGCCTTGATCATGGGTGCTATCAAGTCATTGTAACGAACTGCCATCATTTTTTCTGGTGTCGGATCAATTGTAACAATACCAGCATCTTTATAGCCTATATCGGATAATGTTTGATTTAACTCTTGAGCAATCACACCCCATTCTTTAGTTTGCTCAGTATTATTATTACGAATGTATTCAACAGGACGAAGTTTGTTGATGAAATCAATACCTAATGGTAAATCGGCAATATGATTTTTAAGGCGCTTATCAGAAGTTAGTGTCATACCCACCTGACTATTTATGGCAGTAACAGAAGTATTGCCAATTTGAACCATATTGGAGCCGGTTACTTTGGCGTTATAACCAATAGCAGTAGCATTCGTAAGCGAACCCGTACTGACATCCGCATTAATGCCTATTGCGGTGTTATAGCTACCTGTTGTGTTAGTTATTAGGGCGTTAAAACCATTAGCCGTATTATAATTTCCAGTAGTATTAGCAGAAAGGGCTGTGTTACCTGTAGCTGTATTTTGAGTGCCTGTGGTATTAACGTAAAGCGCTTTTGTTCCTGTAGCAGTATTTGAATAGCCTGTTTTATTTAAATAAAGTGCTTGTGTTCCATTAGCACTGTTAGAATATCCAGTAGTATTAGAAGTCAGTGCCTGAAAGCCATCGGCCGCATTATAATAGCCAGTAGTATTTAAATAAAGCGCCTGAAAACCATTAGCTGTGCTGTTATAACCTGTCGTATTAGTGTAAAAAGCTTGAAATCCTGTTGCGGTATTATTGGAGCCAGTGGTATTTGAATAAAGCGCATCAAATCCAGTCGCTGTGCTGTCCAAACCTGTGGTGTTAAAATTAAGCGCACCGACTCCAGTGGCGGTATTTTTAGAACCGGTGGTATTAGAAGTAAGAGAGTATGCCCCATTAGCGGTGTTGCCAGAGCCTGTGGTGTTGGAAAGAAGCGCAGAGATTCCACTAGCGGTGTTGCTATTCCCTGTGGTGTTATTTTGAAGCGCACCAGCCCCATTGGCAGTATTGGCGCTTCCTGTTGTATTTGATAAAAGCGCACTCGCTCCAGTGGCGGTATTGGAATTCCCTGTTGTATTGGACTGAAGCGCCTTAGCTCCAATGGCTGTATTAGAATACCCTGTCGTGTTGGCATTAAGCGCATTTTGTCCGTAAGCAGTATTGCTATATATACCATATCCCGCTGCTTGCAATTCAGCACGCCAATCAGGCGTAAAAATAGCTAGTACTCCGCAGGCAGTAGCAAGCGCAGATACCGAAAGCTTTTTAATTTTAATTACATTCATATTCTTGTCCCTGTTCCTGATATTGAGAAAGCGAGTAACTGACACCGATTAATATAAATAGTATCACGACTACCCATTGTCGCAAAAAAGTTAATTCAAAAACTGCTGCGAGACAAAAACTGCCAAGACTGGCCAGCAAGCAAGCACCATAGATACGGATATGTTTATCGTTAGTATTTAATAGACGAAAAGTTAACGAATAAACAGTGAACATAAGCCAACTAAAGCTCATTAAACCAATAATCCCTTGTTCTGCCAGTAACTCCATGTATAAATTATGAGGCCAAGGAACCACTCTCGGATCTATAGGTATCCATGAGGGTAATTTAATGGCATTTAAATACCTTTCATACGATAGTACAAATGTGTGTGGTCCATGACCTAATATTGGAGCATCTAAAAACATATTCCACGCAACTAACCAAAGCGAGAGCCGAGAGTTTGCAAAAAAACCAATTTTTGTAACTAAGGTAAATCCCATTAAAGCATCTGCTAAAAATGCTAATAAAGCCGCACCACAAATTAGCAATACTATTTGTTTTGGTTTCAACAAAAATAGGGTCATGATTATAAGTGAAGCAAATTCTGCAATTAAGGCGACCCGACTTCTGAGTAGAACCATATCAAGTATCCCTAAAAGAATTGACAATATGGCTAAGGCAGTAAGGTACTGATTTGTTTTTTGTAAAATTAGCGCTAATGAGAATGGCGTAAGCACTGAAATAAAAACAATATCATTTGGCACAAGCAAAATTGGACACGCCATACTTTTTACCCAAAGGGTTGAGTAAATTGGATTAAGTGGATCAAGCCCTTCTTGTTCTAGATTATGGTTTAAGGCAATAAAAAGTAGCACCGAAGTAAGTCCCAGCGACACAAATACCAATGTCACACATAAAAACTGTAAGTTTCGCTTATCAAAATACTGCGTAAGTAACATGAATATTAATAAAGCAGGAAAAAGCATCAAGCTCATGTGCCAGCTTCTTGCCATGTCATCTGACATGAGGAGCGAAACTATGTTGGCTATCATGAAAAATCCTAGCGCATTAGTTATCGGTTGCTTCCAGGGGTAAATAGATTCTGCATCTGTCAAAGTAGCAGCAAGCCCTGCTAAGGCTAATACAATCAAAGGGATATCCCATTGCAGCTGAAAACAAAAACCAACGAGATAGAAACAAACACCAAAACAAGCTATGTGTGAGGCTTGTGGTCTTACCCATAAAGTTGTCATTTTTTATTGCTGACTATGATCATTTGAAGTATTTTTCATCTTTAATCCTTAATATAAAAGAGCCACTTTTAGAATGCCACATGATGTAGATTTTAAATTGTAAAAACCACTATATAGTCTTTCAGAAATTAAACTTCCATTACATGGCGTTTTGAACTTACACGGATACCATCCCTTTAAGGGATGGTATCCGTTAGCATCGAAATTATTTATCCGAAAATCTATATGGTGTTTATTCACTCAAAAATGCCTAATTTTGCAAGTTGCCCTGGAAGATTATAAATTACATCATAACCGTTCACCTACCCATTTAAACTTTTATCCTCGCCGCCTTGCCCTGCCGAATCGGATTCGTATCCTACGGACTACCCTTTCGCTTCCCGTTGCTCTCTACCCCATTTCACAATGACGCAGTTACTTTCAGCTACGACGTTATGGCTTATGTCGACAGGAACTTTCACCCTGCTCATAAGTTGCCCTTGTGGGCACCCAATGGCAGGCTTTGCCTG
>CAIQND010000213.1 GCA_903873045.1 uncultured Methylococcaceae bacterium
CATACTGACATGAATGGACGGTTTATCCATTTTGGTTACCGTAGGACCTTGGTGCAGCGTGTTCCACCACTCAACGGAATAATGAATAACCGGAATATTAACCACACCGACCAGCGCCAATATAGCCACCGCTTTAGAGGCAACGCGTTTATCGTCAATCGCACCGTAAAGCCCGATAACGCCCAAATACAAAAACAACAAGATCAATTCAGATGTCAAGCGGGCATCCCAAACCCACCAGGTTCCCCACATGGGCTTTCCCCACAAGGAACCGGTAAATAAAGCGATAAAAGTAAAACTGGCGCCGATGGGTGCGCTACTTATGGCGACTATTTCAGCCAATTTAATACGCCAAATCAGGCCAATAGCGCCGGCAATCGCCATCACCATATAAATAAACAATGACATCCAGGCGCTCGGGACATGAATATAAATGATGCGATAACTATCACCCTGCTGATAATCAGCGGGTGCCAAATACAAGCCACCGTAAAGTCCTGCGGCAGTCAACAACACAAAAACAACCACCAACCACGGCATTAAGCGTGCTGTGAACGCGTAAAAATGCGGAGGTGATGCCATACGATGAAAGAAGCGACCTACGAAATCTGGAACTAAAAACATAAGAATTTTATTAAAGGTAAATTCGATAGTGGGAAAGACAAATCCATTTGCACCAGTTGACTGACTACACGGCTCCTTATCCCTTATTCTACGAGATATACGCCACATGGTCAAAACATTGCCTTAACTGACCGAATGCACCACAACACATTGTGCGACGCGGTAACAACCGCCAGCCCGTTTTTTTCACGAAAACGAGATGACGGGTAATTGGTTCGACGAAAAACGGGTTCATGGGCCAGACGCATATTGATACCGTCGGCTCTTTCCAAATGAAATGCCGCAGGTTTTTTTCCAAGCCGTTGTCCTTCAACAAGACGCGATGGTGAGTTTTTTCTGTAAAGCCCAACGCCAGCAATAGTCGCCGCATTTCCAGCAGGCACCACACCTACCCGAGATAGGGTGATAATAACTAAGCCGCCAACTTATGAACGCCCAAACTGTCCCGCCTGGCCTCCAATTGCCATAGATCGTAAGCGGCTTGGGCAGAAAGCCAAGACTCGGCACTTTTTCCAAAGACCAACTCTAATCGCAAAGCCATTTCAGGGCTAACCCCCGTTTTTCCATTAACCAGGGCAGACACGGTTTTTCGCGTTACATTCAGGTTTTTAGCAGTTTGAGTAATAGTCAGGTTAAGTGGAGCTAGCCACAATTCAGCCAATATTTCACCGGGATGGGGCGGATTAAACATACGCATAAAAATACCTCGTTAGTGATAGTCAAGATAATCGACAACATAAACATCGCCATCTTCAAATTTAAAAATGACTCGCCAATTGGCTTGAACGGTAACGGCTCAAAAACCCACCCGATTGCCTTTTAAAGCGTGAAGTCGCAAGGCCGGCGAATCAATGTCAGTCATGACCTTGGCATCATTAAGCACTGAAAGAATCAAGCGCAGACGTTTGGCATGAATGACCTGAATACCGGCCTGATGACCCAAGGTAAAGAATTTCTCCAAACCTTTATGTGTAAAGTTTTTAATCATGGTCAGATTGTAACCCGTGCAGTTACATTGTCAACAATAAACAAAAGATAACAATCCGACATATAAAATATTTCAAAAAAGCCTTTGGGCAACCGGGGCTTTGCTTTTCCCCACGATGCGGGACATTTTTTGTAGGGGCAGGCTTTACGCCTGCCCTTTAATGCCGCAATGTTAGCAGGGCAACCGCAAGGGATTGCCCCTACAACACACGGGTATCGTTACATAAAAGAAAAGTTGGTCGAATTAAGTGCTAACCGTAATCCGATACAAACACTTCGATTTGTCGGGTTGCGCTGTCGCTAATTCGACCTGCGATGTTAAGGCCAAAAAGTGGTAAATCCGTTGTTTGCCAAACGCTTTTGCACACGTAGAGCGGAAACACTACCTCGCGCCATGATCTTCGATAAACGCCCGGCAGGTTTGGATAATTTTATTTCACCCTTCACATGTCCTGTCGTTCTTGTACCAAGGTTATAAATGAGGATAC
>CAIQND010000214.1 GCA_903873045.1 uncultured Methylococcaceae bacterium
CTATTCTGGCAATCTGAACACCGATTCTGGAAAATCCAGAAAAGTGTTCAGCTTGAAACCAGAATCAGTGTTCAGCTTGTTTCAGAATAGGTGTTCAGATTGGAGCAGAATGGGTGTTCAGGTTGAGCCAGAATATGCATTAGGCATGATCAAACGCCACATCCAGGGCATACCCTGCAAGATTCTGTTTCTGGATGATATTTTTATCGGTTTGGATATTGCCAATCGCCTGCCATTATTAAACATTCTAAAATCCGAATTCCCCGACTATCAAATCTTCATTACCACTTACGACAAACCCTGGTACGCATATGCCAAAAGTTATTTAGAAGGCGCTGAGAATTGGAAAACACTGGAGTTTTACGCACAAGAAACCGACGGAGGCTATGAAATACCTCTAATCAACGATGGCGATTTTCTGAAGAAAGCAGAAGAATATTACAAGGACTGTGATTATAAAGCCGCTGCTGTTTACACTCGCTCGGCATTTGAGAAAACCTTAAGAAAATATTGCGAGGACAAGAAAAAGAAAATCACCTTTAAATCTAAATTAAAAGATTACACTACTCAGGACTTCTGGAGCGCGGTTTGTGCAGATATTACACCATTTACCAAGTCAGAAATTGAGCAATACCGTGATCTTGTTCTCAATCCTTTCAGTCATTACAACACCGAAAAGCATGAATTTAAAACGGAATTAAAGGACGCAATTGATGCGGTTACTCGTTTAAAAAAAGAATTAACCGAATTAACGTGATTATTTAAGTCTACATCAAGATATTAAGCCATAAAGAACAGAAAAAACATTATAAAATATCGCACACTTTGTGTTTTTCGTGGCTTATTAAGCAATCCATCTAACGTTAATGCGTATTCAAGGTTACAATGACACCATGAATACTCAATTGACGCCTTTTTCAGCATTAACTCCCGATATTATCCTAAGTGCTCTGGACAGTGTTGGCCTGCCCGGTGACGGGCGCTTACTCGCGCTTAACAGCTATGAAAACCGTGTTTACCAGGTGGGCGTCGATAATGCCGCGCCTGTTGTAAGCAAATTTTATAGACCCAACCGCTGGACAACTGGCGCAATTCTTGAAGAACACTCTTTTATTCAGGAATTGGCCGATAATGAAATACCGGTCGTGCCGCCGTTATGCTTTAACGAAAATCAGACGCTCAATCAATTTGACGGCTTTCGGTTTTCCGTGTTTCCCAAACAAGGTGGACGGGTGCCGGAAATTGAAGGGCGTGAAAAGCTGGAATGGATGGGACGGTTTATCGGTCGAATCCATGCCATTGGCGCATTAAAACCGTTTACGGAGCGCCCGACTCTCAATATTGCTAATTTTGGCGATGAGCCCAGCACTTACCTGTTAACGCATGATTTTATTCCAACGGATCTATTCAGTGCTTACAGCAGTGTCAGTAGTTATGCACTGGACTCGGTGAGACGTTGTTTTGAACGTGCCGGCCAGGTAAAAACCTTAAGGCTGCATGGCGATTGCTATCCGGGCAATATTTTATGGACGGATGACGGCCCGCATTTCGTTGATTTTGATGACAGCCGAATGGGGCCTGCGATACAGGATTTGTGGATGTTGCTTTCCGGTGACCGTGCCGAGATGACCTTGCAACTCAATCATCTATTGGCCGGTTACCAAACGTTTTACGACTTCAATCCAAGTGAATTGCATCTACTGGAAGCCCTGCGTACCTTGCGTTTAATCCATTATTCCGCGTGGATTGCAAAACGCTGGGATGACCCTGCCTTTCCTATGGCCTTCCCCTGGTTTAATACCGCCCGTTACTGGCAGGATCGTATCATTGAACTACGCGAACAGATTGCATTAATGGATGAAGAACCTCTCAGGTCAAGTTGAATAATTTATTCACCACGAAGACACGAAGGACACGAAGAAAGAAAACTTCGTGTCTTCGTGGTGATATTTTTTTATCTGGATTAACCAACGTCAGAAATCAAAGCTTTTGCTGAAGTATCAGGGTTCTTACCGGATTAAATGTTTTCCGGTGTATTTCTAAAAAACCAAATTGTTTAATCTCGTTGACATGCGTGGCGGTTCCGTAGCCTTTATGCTGATGAAATGAAAAATCGGGGTATTTTTTGTGGTAGTCAACCATGATTTTATCACGCTCAACTTTTGCCAAAATAGAAGCGGCACTGATGGCCTGGACTTTACTATCGCCTTTAATGATTGCCTGAGCAGGCATCAGCAATTGTGGGAGACGGTTGCCGTCCACCAACACTTCGTCGGGTTGAATCGCCAAGCCATTGACCGCTCGCTGCATGGCAAGCAGGGTGGCCTGAAGAATATTGAGTTCATCAATCTCTTCAACACTGGCCATTGCCACTGACCAACTTAACGCATTTGCCTTAATCAGGTCAAAAAGGCTATCGCGTTGACGTTCACTGAGTATTTTGGAGTCGGCCAAACCATCAATCGGCCGTAAGGGATCAAGTATAACCGCTGCGGCTACCACAGGGCCGGCCAGAGGCCCGCGACCGGCCTCATCAACACCGGCAATCAGGCTGTTTTGTGTGAGCGTGATCAAATAGTCGTTATCCATAGCAACAATCTCTCATTTAAATAGCGTTTAAAACGCTTGGCTACCCACGTAAGGCGGTCACTGCCATTAAGTTAAGACGTTCGCTGAGCGGAGTCGAAGCGATTTTGTTGGCTTCGGCTCCGCTCAGCCAACGGTTTATCTTGCCAAAAGGTACTTAACTTAATGGCAGTGACGCCGGAGCGAGGGAACGATAGGATGGTTATTTTTTGCGAGTTGCCTAACGCAATATACCCCGACGCACATTGCTTAAAAAACTAATCATGTCAGCTAATTGTTTGCTGTTACTTTCCATTTCTTTCATTTTTTCTATGGCATCTTCCAAGCGTAAATTCATTTTATAGATTATTTTGTAGGCATTTCTGATTAATCTAATATCTTCGGCGGATATTTCATTGCGTTCCATGCCGACTGAATTTATGCCATGCGGCCTGGTGGGCTTGCCGCCCACCATAATAAAAGGGGGGATATCCTGGGTAATCGCACTGCCCATAGCGGCAAAGCTATATTGCCCTATCTGGGTGAACTGATGCACCAAGGTAAAGCCGCCCAGAATGGCATGATCATTTAGATGCACATGACCGGCCAAGGACGCGCCATTGGCCATAATCACATGATCGCCAATCAGGCAATCATGAGCCACATGAGTATAAGCCATAAACAGATTATCGTTGCCTATCTTGGTAACGCACTGATCTTGTTGGGTTCCCCTGTGCATAGAGGTAAACTCTCGAATGGTGTTTCTATCACCAATTTCAAGTCGTGTTACTTCAGATGCATATTTTTTATCTTGCGGGTCTTCGCCAATGGAGGTGAATTGATAGATACGATTATCCTTCCCAATGGAAGTAGGCCCTTTAATAACAACATGAGGGCCTATGACCGTACCGGCATCAATTTTTACATCAGCACCTATGACAGAAAAAGCACCGACTGACACATCTTCAGCCAGTTCTGCATGACTATCAATTATGGCTGTTGGATTAATCAAAACTAATCTACCACCGCAGCACATCTGATTTCGGCACTGGCGACAAATTCGCCGTCAACTTCCGCGCGACATTCAAATGCCCAGATATTACGCTTGCTTTTAACGAACTTTGCTTCCAGCATTAATTGGTCTCCAGGTACGACCGGCCGTTTAAACTTGGCTTTGTCAATACCCACCAAATAATAGATCATGCCTTCCAATTCCTCGCCCGCTGTCTCCGAGGCCAATAACCCTGTTGTTTGCGCCAAGGCTTCCAAAATTAAAACGCCGGGCATGATGGGTTTTTGTGGAAAATGACCTTGAAAGAAAGGTTCGTTATAAGTAACGTTTTTAACGCCTAAGAGCCTAATGCCTGGCTCGCACTCAATCACCTTGTCAACCAATAAAAACGGGTATCGATGTGGCAAGAATGCTTGTATTTGTAAAATATCTAACGTAATAGACATGATTTAGAGTGCTTTATCCAGAGTGAGGTGAGTGAGTGTTCTTAAATAATAGTAGCTCACTTACTCAGGCATTGTTGACAGTTTTTTCTGAACTTGGGCAGTAATATCAAACTGGTCTTTGGCATAAATAACACCATCAGTCAGTAACAAGTCATATTCATCTACTTTAGCTATTTCACGAACCGCTTCAACGATACGACGTTGTAATTTACCCAATTCTTCATTACGGCTGGCATTAAAATCTTCACTGAATTCTTGCTGAGATCTTTTTGCGTCCCTTTTTTTATTGTTAATATCTTTTTCAAGATTGGCTTTTTCAGAATCACTCATTACAGAAGCATCCTTGGTCAGCTTTTCTTCCATCGTTTGGATTTCTTTTTGTTGAGCGACTAATTGCTTATCCCGTGGTGAAAATTTTTGTTCCAGGCGTTTTTTGGCTTTTTCAGCTTGCGGCGCTTTTTCAAGAACAGAGGGTATATTCACAAAGCCAATTTTTAAATCAGCAAAACTGACATTTGCAACCAACAATAAGCTTAAAAATAAAGCAATTTTCGTTTTCATTATTAAATCGATCTCAGGTTAAAGTTAAAATTAAAGTTAAAATTGGGTAAAAAAATTTATCCGTTGGATTATAGGGGATAAGCCTGTTAAACCAAAATATCTTCTTAGAAGTTTTGGCCAAAGTTGAATTGAAAGAACTGGGTTTGATCTTTCTGAGTAACAACACTGCCAGGATCAACACCGGGAGGATTATATGTATTGTAACTATACGAGCCCTTATTCAACGGATAGGCGGCACTAACGGATAAAGCGCCGAATGGCGACAACCACTCGCCTGAAAGTCCTGCTGAATATTTCATGTTATCGACTGAAAAGCTGTCATTCAACGAACCAATATCAAAAAAGGTTCCCAATCTGATGGACTTTGTCTCTGTCATAAAGGGCACAGGAAAAAACAACTCGGCATTACCAATAATTTTACTGGAGCCGCCGAGCGGATAGCCATTGGAATCTCTAGGCCCCATGGTATTGTTTTTAAAGCCGCGTACCGAGCCGGTTCCACCCATAAAATAATTATCAAAGAACGGTAGC
>CAIQND010000215.1 GCA_903873045.1 uncultured Methylococcaceae bacterium
AGCAATTCAGCGGCAAACTCGACTTCACGGAAAATGGTTCCAGACCCTAATAACTGGACTCTTGGCGCTTTGTTTTTTGCGCCCTGACTAAAGCTGTACATGCCTTTAAGAATATCCAGTTCCACGCCTTTTGGCATGGCCGGATGGCGGTAATTTTCATTCATCACCGTGATGTAATAGAACACATCCTCTTGCTCAACATACATGCGGCGTAAACCGTCCTGAATGATAACCGCCACTTCATAAGCATAAGTGGGATCATAAGAGATGCAATTGGGTACGGTAGCAGACATTAAATGGCTGTGACCATCTTCGTGCTGAAGACCTTCGCCATTTAAGGTGGTTCTTCCGGCGGTGCCACCCATCAAAAAGCCACGGGTACGTTGGTCAGCCGCAGCCCAGATCAAATCGCCCACCCGTTGAAAACCAAACATGGAGTAATAGATAAAAAACGGAATCATCGGCACGTTATGGGTTGAGTAGGCGGTGCCTGCAGCAATCCAGTCACACAAACCACCTGCTTCATTAATGCCTTCCTGCAACACTTGACCGTGCTTGTCTTCTTTGTAGAACATCAGTTGGTCGGCATCTTGCGGCGTATATAATTGCCCCACTTGTGACCAGATACCCAACTGTCTAAACATGCCTTCCATACCAAAGGTTCTTGATTCGTCAGGAACAATAGGCACGATGCGTTTGCCGATATTTTTGTCTTTAACCAAAATATTAAGCAGATTTACAAACGCCATGGTGGTTGAGATTTCACGGCCTTCACGGGTGGCTTCAAGCAAGGTTTTAAAATCACTTAAAACGGGTACATCCAACGCATAAGATTTGGTTCTTCTGGACGGTAAATGTCCGCCCAATTCAGCGCGGCGCTGCTGCATGTACAGCAGTTCTTTTGAACCTTCTGCAAAAGTCAGATAAGGAAGCTTTTGCATTTCCTCATCGGTTACCGGCAAGTCATAGCGATCCCTGAAGTGAGTCAGCGAGATTTCGCTCATTTTTTTCTGTTGATGAGAAATATTCTGGGCTTCGCCAGAGGAACCCATGCCGTAACCTTTAATGGTTTTGGCTAAAATAACGGTAGGTTGCCCCTTATGATGTACCGCAGCATGAAATGCGGCATACGTTTTGGAGGGATCATGACCGCCTCGATTCAGTTCCCAGATATCACGGTCAGACCAGTCAGAAACCATGGCCTTTAATTCAGGCGTGTTAAAGAAATGTTCGCGCACATAAGCGCCGTCTTTTGCTTTAAAGGTTTGATAATCACCATCGACACAGGCCATCATGCGTGCGGCCAGTAAGCCACCCTTGTCACGCGCCAATAACGCATCCCAGCGTTGCCCCCAAACCAGTTTAATGACATTCCAACCGGCACCGCGAAATTCACTTTCCAGCTCTTGAATAATTTTGCCATTACCACGCACCGGGCCATCCAGGCGCTGAAGGTTACAGTTAATGACAAAAATCAGGTTGTCCAGTTTTTCACGCCCGGCCATACCAATAGCGCCGAGTGATTCAGGCTCATCGGTTTCACCATCACCCAGAAAACTCCAGACTTTACGTTCCGAGGTATTGGCAAAGCCACGATCCTGCAAATAATGCATGAAACGGGCCTGATAAATGGCCATAATCGGACCGAGTCCCATTGAAACGGTTGGAAACTGCCAGAAATCCTGCATCAACCAAGGATGTGGATAAGAAGGCAAACCGTTGCCATCAACTTCCTGACGAAAGTTATCCATTTGTTCTTGAGTGAGTCTGCCCAGCAAGAAAGCGCGGGCATAATCACCGGGTGTTAAATGACCTTGCGTAAAAATCAAATCGCCGTCATGTTGATCTGAAGCGGCATGCCAAAAATGATTGTAACCAACATCATAAAGCGTTGCGGCCGAGGCAAAACTGGCAATATGTCCACCGACATTGGTGTGCTTGTTTGCCCTCAATACCATCATCATGGCATTCCAACGCACATAAGAACGGATTTTTTGTTCTATCGTGGCATCGCCCGGAAACTGGGCTTGGCGTGAAACGGGAATGGTATTGAGATAGGCGGTATTGGCACTAAACGGGATGTCAAATCCTGAATGCCGGGTTGCAGCAACCAGTTGTTCAATCAGAAAATGCGCACGTTCGCTGCCATCTTGATCTAATACCGATTGCAGTGCTTCAATCCACTCTTTGGTTTCGGTCGGATCAATGTCGTTCTGTCCGGTAATCTCTGAAATTAAGCTGTTATTCATGGGTGATCCTTTTGGGACAGGTTGGGCATGGCTTAAAAAATTTTACTATGGGGTTCAATTTAGTCATTTTGATGGTGTATTGATAGGGCTTACCAAACCAC
>CAIQND010000216.1 GCA_903873045.1 uncultured Methylococcaceae bacterium
CAAATCGTCGAAGCCTTATGGGATGATGTCAGTAAATTTATTGGCAGCAAGCTGTTTGGTTACCGCATCGACAGCGAAGAATTAAAAATAACGACCTCTTTTAGCGCTAAAGTGAACTTGTTAGCAACCGAATTTGAAGCCAAGTTTGAAACAGAACCGCAATCGCGCCAGGAATTTAAAGCAAAAAGTGAAAAGTTATTGGCGGAAATAATCGATAAAATCAATGTATTATCTGAACGCATACGCACCCACTATAACAGCCCGGTTTTATTTATTTTTGAAGATGCCGATAAAATCGATCTAAAAAATGCCAAGGAAATATTTTATCAGCACAGCAACACCTTGGTTAATATTCGCGCTTCGGCCATCTATGTCATCGACATTAGCTTACGGTATAACGCCAACTTTAATGCCACCAAAGCCAGTTTTTCAGAATTCCTTTGTTTACCCAATATCAAATTACTCACTAAAGATAATCAAGCGGTTATTGCTAATAGGGTGATTTCCGGAGAATATTTTACCCATTAAAAGTAGGTTTTTCCCGATCAAGCAAGCGATTGGATTCGTCTAATGGGTAAGTTCTTTCGCAGAAATCACCTAAAAATGAGCGAACCGGCCTACGCTTATTGTTTGTTACCAAGATTTAAAAACTTGAAGGTTGAGTGAAAGACTTTAGTACCGAAAAATTGAACATCGCGTGTTAACTCTCGTTAATTTTGTTAGGGTAGACTTGAACAAAGAGAGTGGTGGGGCCATTCATTTTTTTTACCACAATATCGAATTGATTAAATTCAATTTTCTGGCCTTCTACAGGAATATCCTGTAATTTTGACATAAGCAGGCCGCCGATTGATACTTCATCTTCCAGTTCCAGTTCTTCGTTTTCAATATCGATTCCCAATATCCGTTCCAGTGAGAATATGGGCAGGCTGCCTTTTATGATTAAGGAGCCGTCATCGAGTCGACGCCAGTCATTATTATTTTGACGGAACTCGTCGCGTATTTCACCAACCATTGCACTTAATAAATTATCCAGCGTGATAAAGCCTTGCGGCTTTTGCCCTTTTTGCCCGATGACTGCAAAATGTGCGGCACCCATGCGAAAGTACCGAAATAACTCAAGTGCCGGTGTATCCGGTGAGATGTATTGAATCGGTCTTAGGTATTGATGTAAATCTTCTTGGGTTTTACCTTCCTGTTGGGCAAAAAACAAGTCCTTTAAATGGATCACTCCCAACACATCAATACCGTTAGTGTCGAAATAAGGATAGCGGCTAAAGCGTTTGTCATAGACTGTTTTCAGGTTTGCCTTTAATGATTTTTTTTGGTACAAGGCAACCATTTCATGGGTTGGACGCATAAGATCAGAGACTTCCAAGGTACTGAAATCGAGCGTTTTAGCCAGAATATTCCATTCGTCATGAGTAAAGCGGTCGTCCTGGTCGTTGCTGCGTAAAATAAGTTTAAGTTCGTCGGATGAATAATGCGCATCGTGACCATGGAGACTACTTAAACCAAACAGGCGCAATACTAAATTGGCACTGGAGTTGAGTAACCAGATAGCAGGATACATTAGCCAATAAAAACCATAGAGAGGGGCTGCGCTCCAGAGCCCTATCTGTTCAGGATTGCGAATGGCCATTGATTTTGGAGCCAGTTCACCGACTACAATGTGCAGAAACGAGATGATGGTAAAGGCGCAAGCGAATGAAATACCGTGTATCAGTTCAGGTGCAGTGACCCCTAATCTGTCTAACGTAGGCTCAAGCACGCTTGCAAATGCCGGTTCGCCGACCCAGCCCAATCCCAATGAGGCGAGGGTGATGCCTAATTGGCAAGCCGATAAATAGGCATCCAATTTTGAGTGGACTGTTGCCAGAATGTGGCCACGCCAACCGCGTGTTTTGGCAATCTGGCGAATGCGGGTTTGTCGTAACTTAACAAGGCTAAACTCTGCCGCTACAAAAAAGCCGTTGAGTACAACCAGCAGCATAGCGAGAATGATAAGATAAAGATTATTCATATTTTAGGTTTATTTTTCAGTAATAATTGAGTTATCAGCGCTTATTTTTTGTATTGAAATAACGCCCACCTCAATAACTTCCGCAATTCTTCAAGTAGGAGTATAGACGCAGAAACACCAATAGCCATTAACCAATCCGGCTGCGTCAATGCCGTGGTATGGAATACGGTTTGTGCCGGTGGCCAATGAATCACCAATATCTGTAACAGGATTACTGAGGCAATCGCCAGCCAAAGCATTCTGTTGGCGAAGAAATGCTTGTTAAACGTGCTGTTTTTTTCAGAGCGGGCATTAAAAACATTAAACACCTGAAATAGCACAAACGTTGTAAAAGCCAGGGTTGTGGCATGATGGGGCTCTCCGGTTTGCAAGCCATAATATAAAACGCCTAGGGTACCTGTTGCCATCGTTAACCCGTAGCTAAAAAGATTACCGAAACGGCGCAATGAAAGTATACGGGCTTCCGGATTACGGGGGGCTTCGTTCATACTGTCTGTCCGTGCCGGATCAATACCCAGCGACATGGCGGGTGGGCCGTCCATGATAATATTAATCCATAATAATTGCACGGCTGTAAAAGGGATGGGCATTCCCAGCAACGGGGCAAAAGCCACCGCCAGGATAGCACCGATGTTGGTGGATAGTTGAAAACGGATAAATTTGACCATGTTATCGTAAATGCCACGGCCTTCTTTGACTGCTTTGACTATTGTGGCAAAATTATCATCTGTCAGTATCATGGTTGCCGCTTCTCTGGCAACATCAGTGCCAGCGACACCCATAGCGATACCAATATCAGCGGTTTTAAGGGCGGGGGCATCATTGACACCGTCACCCGTCATGGCGACGATGTGGCCGTCGGCTTTTAAGGCGTTGATGATACGTACTTTCTGTTCAGGTGCGGTGCGGGCAAAAACGCCGATGGCGTTAATACAAGAGGCCAAGGTATCATCATCCAGACCGGACAGTTCACTGCCGTCAATCACTTCACCGGTCAACCCCAGTTCTTGTGCAATTGCAAAAGCGGTTACTTTCTGGTCGCCGGTAATCATTTTGACGGCAATGCCTGCTTGCTGGCAGAGCTGGATAGCCTCGCGAGCTTCAGGTCTGGGCGGGTCCATCAACCCCACTAACGCGACAAAAGTCAGTTCCTTGATATATTGAAACAGATCAGCATTGGCTTCAAAGGTCTCAAAAGGCAATGAACATGTAGCCAGTGCCAATACGCGTAAACCACTACTGGCCATCTTTTCGTTTTGCATTAATAAGTCCTTTGGATGAAAAGGACGCAGGATTTGATTTTTATGAATAACCGACTGACTGAGTTTTATCAATACTTCAGGCGCACCTTTAATAAACACCTTTATTACATTATCCTGACGATGAAAGGTTGCCATAAATTTATGTTCGGCATCAAAAGGGATTTCGGCAATTCGGGGTAGTTGACTATTTGCCTGATTCCGATCGATACCGCCTTTGGCCGCAAGCACCAATAATGCACCTTCCATTGGATCTCCCAGAACCTGACTACCCTGCAACAGGCTGTTATTGCAGAGCGCCAGTGCCAGTAGCAGCGTCGATAAATCCTCTGGCGAACTGGTGGGCAGTATTTGCCCTGCCAGGTTGTAACCTTCTCCGCTGACGCTATGGCTTTGATTGTTGTAAAAAAGTGCTCGCGCTGTCATTTGATTAACGGTCAGCGTGCCGGTCTTGTCAGTACAGATAACTGTAGTACAGCCCAGCGTTTCTACAGCGGCCAAACGTTTGACAATGGCACGCTGACGCGCCATACGGTGCATGCCTAAAGCCAAGGTAACGGTAACGACTGCCGGCAAGCCTTCGGGTATGGCCGCCACGGCCAGTGCGATGGCGGTAAAAGCGGTTTGTATCAGGGGTTCGCCGCGCCACAGGGCACTAGCAAACAATAGCACAATGACCACCAGTGCAATTAAAAGCAGGCGTTTGCCCAAGCTATCCAACTGGATTTGTAGAGGGGTGGCGGCATCTTCTGCTTGTGTTAACAGGTTCGCCAGCTTGCCAATCTCGGTGTCCATGCCGGTCGCGGTCACCACCATTTCGGCGCGTCCCCGGGTAACGGCATTATTCATATAAAGCATGTTGTTACGTTCGGCGAGTGGGATTGAGGTCTTTGCGAGTATCTGATTTTGTTTGGAAACAGGAATCGACTCACCGGTCAGAGACGACTCATCAACTTCCAATGTATGCGCGGTGATAACACGACCGTCAGCCGGTATTTTGCTGCCCGCTTCAAGAATGACAATATCACCGGGCACCAGTTGGTCGGCAGATACTTCAAGCGTGTAGCCATCACGACGTATCTTGGCTTGAAAGGCGAGCATTTTTTTCAGTGCATGCAGTGATTTTTCAGCCTGAAATTCTTGATAAAATCCCAAGAAAGCGTTAATGACGACAACTACTAAAATCACTATACCGTCTTTTAAATCACCAATAGAGGCGGCTAAAATGGCCGCTGCAATCAGTACCAGAATAAGAAAGCTCCTGAACTGAGAAAATAACAAATTCCAGATGGAGCGGGGCGGTTTTTCAGTAAGCCGGTTAGGTCCGTATCGATTCAGGCGCTCTGTGGCATCGGTTTGATTTAGACCCAAGGCATGATCAGAATCGAGCTCATGAAGGACTTCCTTGACCGATAAAGTATGCCAAATTTGACGGGTTTCCAAATTTGGCACGTTTTCATCTTGTTGTAACTGTAACCAAGCTTGCCACACGGACAGCAGAACGGCAAGAACGACGGGCCCCAAAAAAAGTCCAATGGCACCAAAGGTGCTCAGTCCGCCCAGTACGCCCAGCAACACGATAAGAAAAGGTACCCGACTGGCACCACTAATGACCAGAGGACGAATCACATTATCAACCGTGCTAACGACCAGAAAACCCCACAGTAACAGTCCCAGTCCGGACCACAGCTTGTCCATAAGAATCAGGGAGATGCCGGTGGGCAGCCAGACCAGTGTTGCACCCATCGGGATTAGCGCCAACAGTGCGGTTATTGCTCCAAATAGCACCGGCGCTTTGACACCGGCAACCGTATAACCCACGCCCGCCACCATACCTTGGCCGAGGGCAGCAAGTACCAGGCCGTAAACGACGGCACGGGTCGTTTTACCAGCGGCTTGCAGATAAACATGCTGATATTTTCCCAGAAAACGAACCAGTCCTTCCTGCAACTGTTTAATGATTTCTTTGCCGTCACGAAAACAAAAAAATACGGTGACCAAGATAACGCCCAGCTTCATCACATTGAGACCGATACCGCTTAGAAACTTGGCAAAGCCCCCCAGCCATTGTTTGGCCCAATCAACAAGCTGTAAGGCCAGCTCGGTTTTGTCATGCGTCAACTGATTCAGTAATTCTTGTAAATAATTGCCCAGCCAAGGTAGTTTGCGGATAAAATCAGGCAGTTGATAGGGGCCTTGGATAAGGTTGTCTACCAAGCTTTGATAAGCGGCTTTGGTCTCGTTTTGTAGCATGGCGACAAGCCAATAAAGAGTCAGTGAAATCACGCCGGCAATAATCGTTGTCATAACAATCGCACTGAGATTGGCTTGATCTTTCAGTTGATGTCTCAGCCATTGGTAAGCAGGCCATGTGACATAGGTTATAATAATCGCCCAAACCAGCGAGAGTAAAAACTCACGGAGTACTATAAAGCTCAGTATCAATAGACTCGCTAAAAGAATGCCTGGTATAAGGGATCGCATGGGTTTGTTGCCTAATAATTCATTCATGACTAGCGCCTAAAAAATAATGTTATACGCGGATGATTGGATGGGCTTTACGGTGATGAATCAATAATAGTTGCACTTTATAAACTAACAATCTGATATTTAAATAAATCAATGTGTATTTGAGATTATAATAATGCCATTTGTCCATTTTAAAGCAGTCTGCTCATCATTGTGCAGATTAAAATAAAGTAAATTTACGTAGGCACTCTTTAATAATAGAAAATTTGTGCCGCAATAATCAGGTAAACAGTTTGTGATGATAATGAATGAACAGAAATGGAATATCAAGCCGGTCAGTTTAAAAATGAAATCCTTTGATTTATTTAATTATTATGGACTGATATTGTTTTTTAGTCTGCTTAGCGGTTGTTCAGAGCAAGCCGTTCAAAAGTTTGAAGGCGCAGCTCAGGGCACAACCTATCATATCAGTTATTGGTCAGAATTACCGGTAGAGGTTAAGGCTGTTGAAGCGAGTGTTAAAAACGAACTCGATGCCATCGACAAAACATTGTCTAATTATCGGCCTGACTCGGTCATTGAGAAGTTCAACAGTACTGAAAACGCGGACAGCCAAGAAGTCGGCAACGAAATTGTATCATTAGTACGCATTGCACAAAGCGTTGTTCAGGCCAGTCAGGGTTGCTTTGATTTAACGACCAAACCTTTATTTGATTTATGGGGGTTTCGGGGCGATGCACCGGCTATTCCCGATGAGGCAGGCGTTCTTAAAACGTTGTCTAAAATCGGTATGGAAAAGCTGGAAGTGGTCGATGATACTCACTTGCGTAAAAAACAGGCCGATTTAAAAGTTGATTTATCCTCCATTGCGCAAGGTTATAGCGTTGGGAAAATTAGCCGGGTTTTGGAGCAAAATGGCATTAACAATTATTTGGTTGAAATCGGCGGAGAACTGCAAACCCGTGGGCACAAGCCGGACTCTCAACCCTGGCGCATTGCGTTGGAAAGACCGTTGCCGGGTGAGCAGCGCATGCAAAAAAGAATTACCATGCCCAAGGAATCACCGATGGCGGTGATGACTTCAGGGACTTACAATCATTATTTTGATTACCAAGGCCAGCGCTACAGCCATATTCTTGATGCCCGTACGGGACGTCCGATTACGCATGACCTGGTTTCCGTCACCGTGATACATGAAGACCCGACCATCGCAGATGCTTGGGATACCGCGCTGCTTTGTATGGGGCAAAAAGACGGGCTGCAAGCCGCCAACGCTGCAAAAATTCCTGCGCTGTTTATTCAGCAGCAGGGCACCAACCTTATCGAATCCCGAAGTGAAGCGCTAAACACTTTGGATAGAATCACCCTTGAATAACCGGATCAACATAATGTCGTTTAAAAATTACAGTCGCAGTCTTTTTACTCGTTGGGGAAACTGGACTCTCAGCAATCCCGTTATGGTGTTGTTAATTATCAGTGTGCTTACTTTTTTTGCATGGCAATATACCGCTAGTCATTTAAGCATTGATACCGACACGACTGACATGGTTGCACCTAATGCACCTTTTCAGAAAAATCTGCGTAATTATGAAAAGGCTTTCTCGCAAGATTTACATACCATTTTACTGGTGGTTGAATCCAATACCCCGGAATTGACCAAGGCCGCAACTAAAAGATTGGGACGCTTATTAAGCGCAGACAAAGTCAATTTTGAAACAGTTTACCTCCCCAACGAGAATGAATTCTTTCATCAAAACGGCTTTCTTTACCTAAATAGCGTTGAGCTGCAAAGCTTGTCAAACAACTTGTCTCAAGCGCAGTCATTTATCGGCAGAATTTCCCAAGAGCCCAATCTGACCGGCTTTTTTTCAATATTTGAGGATGCCTTAAGCTCGGCTAATAAAGATCAGGCAGTTCCCATTGATCTGCCGTCATTAATTGATAAAGTTTCACTGGCCTTGCATAAAAGCATGAATGGTGAAAATAACTTACTGTCGTGGGAAAGCTTAATCGCGGATAAAAAATTAAGCGGCAACGGGATGGATAAAGGCTTTATTACCGTATCCCCCAAATTTGATTACACCCAAATTCGACCGGCCGAGCATGCAATTGATGCCATACGCAAAGCCATTGCCGAGGTTCAACAACCCGATGTGCCTGAGGTTAAGGTTTGGATTACCGGTGAAGTAGGGTTGGAAGATGATGAGCTGGTAGGCATGAGCAGTGGCACATTTAACGCGAGTATTTTCTCAATAGTCTTGGTTTTATTTATTTTACTGATTGCTTATCGCTCCATTTTACTGACCCTTGCAACACTGATTTCTCTGGCTTTAGGAATGATATTTTGTGGCGCTTTTGCGGCGGTTTCCGTGCAAGAGCTAAACTTGATTTCAGTGGCTTTTGCGGTATCCAATATTGGTTTAGGGGTTGAATACGCCATTCATTTTTGTTTGCGTTATCAGGATAATTTGCGGCACCATGTCCATAAAGACAGGGCATTACGCAGTACGTTGGTTTCGACAAGTCCTTCCTTAATATTGTGCGCAGGCACCACAGCCATCGGGCTTTATGCATTTGTACCCACCGATTACAAAGGCGTATCCGA
>CAIQND010000217.1 GCA_903873045.1 uncultured Methylococcaceae bacterium
GAAAAATTGCAGAAAAAGTAACGGGATTGATGCGCTTTTTAAACCTTCGCCAATGGCCTTGGTAAAATCGACAACATGGATATTACTGCTTAATAACCAACCCAGATAATAGCTAAAAAGCGGTAGGGGTAAAACCAGGATCAACGTATAAGCTATCGCCTGTAAAGTATAAATGAAGTTGTTGGTATAAATTTTTTCAGCATTAACCGAAATAATCGTAAGCTGTTGTTTATAAAGTATTTTAGTTAACAACAGCATTACCAAACTCAATAAGCCCATGAAAATTAAAAAAGGCTTTTGTAGCGCCACCTTCAGCATATCTTTGCTTAATGCCATCCAGTTAAAGGGCGACAACAGCCAGGTGGTCGAATGATATAAACCGGCTAAAGTATCACCGTTAACCGGGTCAGAGCTTTTTACCCACAATAAATTCTCATCCAGGTAGGCTGCAAACTTGGTAGCTTGAATCACCATTTGTTGCCTGGCAAAATCAAAATCGCCCAGCGTACGCAGATAAGTCGTGTAATCAATGGCTAATTTATTTAGCAACTCTTTTTGGCTGTTGAGTAATACCCGCAATTCAGCCTGAATCATCATGCGCTGTTCTACCGGCAGTTTGGGGTCAACTTGAGTCGCCATTATCTGCTGCAAAACGGCATCAAGGTCGGTGAGTTGTTTTAGCTGATCTTCAATTTTAAATTGCTCAAGACTGGTTAATGCCGTTTCATTTTGAATGGTTTCTGATTGCAGGGTAAATTGATCACGAGTGGTTAAATTACGCCGCTCTTCACGCAGGATTTTACCCAGCGCCGGACTTAAGCCCGCCAGACTGATTTTTTTATCTGCACTTTTAAAGTCATATTCAATTTCAATCGCTTGGGCATCTACTTTGGTTTTTTGCTCGGTGTAATTTTCAATTTTGGCAGCAATAACCTGTAAGTCTCGACTGTATTGAATATTCTCCCGAGTTCTGGTTTGAATGAGAGGGTGCTTTCCAGACAGTTCTTTTTCTGCCTGACTAAGTGCATCCTGCATGTCTTTGGCTTCTTGCTCGCGCCGATCAGTTGACAGACTTTCTATTGCCGTAGTGATAGGGGTTAAGGCATTTTTTTGTATGTCCAACAACCGAAACTCGGATTTAAGCAACTCAACCCGTACCGGATTACTGATGGCTTCAACCTCCAGTGCTTTTAATTCTGCCGTGCGTGAATCAACCAGTGTTTTTAAATAAACCGGCTTGGCTTCCGTTTCCAGTTTTGAACCCGCTTTATCAGCAGGCCCCTCCAGTTTTTTTTGTGTCGCTTCAAGATCCTGTTTTGCCGTTACCGTCTCCTCGCGAATAAGTTGAGGACGACTCTGTTGCAAAGCCAGTTCATTTTCCAGTTTTTTTAATTGCTCATCTAACGTGCTTATTTTCCCTTTCTCAATAATTAAACGCTGATCCAATTCTTCAGTGGGTATCCTGGTAAAATCTTCGGCTTTTTGTTTGGAGACCTTTAACAACGTTTGTTCAATGTCTTTTTGCAGCTTTTTGGTTTGCTCTGGTGCTTGCTTTAACGCTTGATTAAAGTCAACGATTCGCGCCTTAAAGTTTTCAGTGTTAACCAGGTTATCTTGCGCCGATTGATAAATAGACAGCACTTTGGATTTTAGCGCGTCATCAAGCCCTTCCCGCGTATTGATAGCCTCAATTTTGGCCTGTAAGGTATCTTTGGTAATCTCAATCGTGGTATTTTTTTGGACTTTATCTGGCGCAACCGTTTTCGGCCCAGCATCTGCCAACCCAAAAAAGGTCAATAGCAATAAAAAAAGCAAGGCGTACGTCTTGGAATAAACAACAGGAAGATCAATGGATTTCATAGAGTTAAGCTAAAGCCGGGGATAAATAAACAGGGATATTAAAAATTGGACAGTGCGCTATCATAAACCGCTTTACTATATACGAGATGAATAGTTTTTGTCGCTTTTGTTTGCAGGGCATTTCAAGAGTAAAGCTGCAAAAGCTTAAGGCACAAATCAGGGCAGCAACTGATGTTAACGCTGTTGCTTAATTTCCTGGTAAGCCGTTCGTATGATCCAACGGTGACAATTCATTAATCATATCAGGATGATTACTAAGCAACTGCAACAGACAAAGTACAGCCCCGGACGGACTAAAGCGGCCTTGCTCCCAATCGCGTAAGGTCGCCACCGGAGTTTGTATCAACTCGGCAAACGCTTGTTGTGTTTTTCCGGTTTTATTCCTGGCCGTGCGAATTATAGTCCCCTGCAGATGAATAGATAATATCGGGTTTTTTCCGTGGTATAATGAAGGGTTTTGTAGCAGGAAATTTGAAGCACATGTCCTACACCAGAGGCAAGTCTTATATAGACTTTTAGATAAATAATTTCCAATCAA
>CAIQND010000218.1 GCA_903873045.1 uncultured Methylococcaceae bacterium
ATCTTGGGGTGAAAACCCGAAAAAAACCGTGATCGTACCTCACAAACCCTGATTCCACCGTTGAAAATTGGGGTAAACGATTTTTAGGTGGCTCTGTAGCCTAGATAAATAGGGGGCTACAGGGCAGCGCAAATGGCTCTAGATATATCGCTTGGCCGTCCGATTTATCTGATGAACTAAAACGCTTCCAAGCGGTAATCGGCTTCCGGGATTTAATGGTTTTGGCTGCTGGTTTGACATGCGGCCCTTGGGTTGGTTTAGGGACGGGCTTATTAGCGGGATGGGAACGTTATCTGTTAGGTGGTTTTGCGGGTTCTGCCAGTGCTTTGGGAACAATTGTTCAGGGTTTATTTGCTGGCTTAGCGTTGCAATGGTGGCCACGCTGGGCAACTCGGTTTCGTGGTGCCGGGTTTATTACGATCATGGGGACGGTCATTCAAAAATCTATATCGCTATTTTGGGTGCAACCGTATAAAGATGCCTTAACGCTGGTATCTGAAACGGCAATACCGGTACTGATTGTCAATACTTTGGGGGTGTTGCTATTTCTGTTTGTGATGCAGGATTTAGAACGTGATCGCTTAAAAAGTCAGGCTCAGCGGGCTGAATTAAGAGCACTCAATGCGCAAATAGAGCCGCATTTCATGAATGGTACCATTAATGCCATCAAAGTTTTAATTAGCGAAAATCCAAATGCTGCTGAAAACTATGTGGTGAAACTGGCTCGTTTCCTGAGTGATACCCGTAGCAATGCCTGTGCCAATTCGATTTCACTAAAAGATGAGATGAATCAGGTAGAACGCTATTTGGATTTTCAAACCTTACGTTTTCCAGAAGTTTTTTATTTTAACTGTGATATTCCTTCTCAACTAGTAAGCTGCCAGATTCCACCACGCACCTTGCAAACCTTGGCAGAAAATGCTTTGCTGCATGGCATGAAAGCCCGAACGGGCGATCTTCTCATCACAATTCATGCTAAAGATAACGGCAATAACTTTACTGTTAGCATTACTGATAACGGTGGCGGCATTTCGACGCAGCGTTTAGCCGATCTTGGTAAATGCGTAGTCGAGTCGGAAAACGGTAACGGTAGTGCCCTGTACCATTTACAAAAAAGTCTCAAACTGGCCTTTTTCAAACAAGCCAAAATGATTATCAATAGTCAGGAAGGTCAAGGGACTGAAGTTATTTTAACTATACCCAAAAGGAGCATACCATGGTAGCTAAATATAAGGTCTTGATTGTCGATGACGAGCCCGCAGCACGGCTTGATCTTAAGAAAATTCTTAATACCTGGCACACTGATTTTGATGTTATTGCTGAAGTGGCAAGTACTCCGGAGGCCTGGCTGTTTATTCAAAAGAACAGCTGCATCGATGGTATTTTTCTGGATATACATATTCAATCTGAAAGTGCACGTGCCGGGCTAAATTTAGCCGCTAAGATCAATCAACTACCTTGCGCTCCTTGGATTATCTTCATTACCGGTTATTCACAAAAGCCCAAAGACTTGATTCGAGTACATCCCGCTGATTACCTGCTAAAACCGCTGGAAGAAGTTGAAGTTGATAGAGCCTTGGAATGGATAAGAAAGAATCGTCCAAAAAATCCAAAGCCAATCATTGTTCATCATTATGTCATTAACCGCATTGGCGAACGTGAAAAACATATTGAGTATATTGATCTGGATGAAGTTATTTATGTAGAGAAAAACATAGGCACTAATTCGATTAAGATTTATTTGTTGGGCAATCGCATTCTTGCCGAAGTAACTGGCACTATTAAAGATTGGATAACAAAATACGAAAAATTTGGTGTTGCGCAAATTCATAAAAGTTACTTGGTTAAATTAAAACAAGTACGCTGCTTAAAACCTCGTCCCGGTGAAAATGAGGTTTATAAAGTCGCGCTAAAAAATTGTCCAGACGAGTTACCCGTAGGAGGGTCAGAATTTCTTAGTCAATTGCGGGAAAAATTAGAAAAAGGGCAGTTTTAAAGCCATAAAATATCTACTTTAAATCCCTGGGTAAAATTGGGTATGTAAAAAATAAAATACTTTAAAATTAATTGCTTAGGTAAGGTGTAAATAACTTCTCATTAGTTACAGGTAAGTAATCGTTCAGAAGTCTTTTAACATTTCTTAATATGACAAAGTGCTTGCAGCAAGCAGATTATATAAAGTTGACGGTAATTTATTTTATGCGTAACAAACGACAGGCATAAGGAAAAAGCAAAAAACAAGCCCCCATTTTTCGCGATATAAAAAAACCGCCCCCAGTTTCCCAAGGACGGTTTGTTTGGTTACTCACGGTTCGCCCATTTTAGCGCTCACTTCCCCAGATTGCTGCCCCAGAACGTGGTAAATTCTGGCTGGGAAACCAAGTAGAGCCAAAATCCTTGACTGCACGGCGTTCAGAGCAGGCATGTAGTGCGTGTCTGTTGTCCCACCAAAATTGACAGTGACCCGCGAGATACCGACAAATGCACGGAGCATCATCTCAGTAGTTGGCCTTACGGTCGCCCGATTGGGATTCCCCGCGTAAATGCCATCGAGTTTTTCGCCCTGTTCCTGCAAAGCTTTACGTACCGTGAATTCGACCAAACACAACACCCGCAGGCCGATGCTAAGCAAGCGGATCAGACCTTTAATGCGGGTGGTTGACGTAAGATAGAGCGGCGTCAAACCTAAGGTGATTTCTGCGAAAGAAATTACCCACTAGACGAATCCAATCGCTTGCTTGATTGGGAAAATCCTACTTTTAATGGGTAAAATATTCTCCGGAAATTACCTTAAACTATGAACAATGGGCATCCTTCATAGAAGCTCAAAAGTAGTTGACACTTTTTTATCAAAAAAAATGCTAATAAT
>CAIQND010000219.1 GCA_903873045.1 uncultured Methylococcaceae bacterium
ATATCCTCAGATTTTAAAAATGTCTCATAACCATTTGATTTTTTGAGATTACGTGATCACGCCAAACTCAGAAGAGCCCAAAAAAGTTGGAACAGGCTATAAGCTAATTAATATACTCGATATGTATATCGATACTATAATCGATGAAGAAAAATTAAATTTGATCGAGTTATCTAAGGATGAATTTATAAAGAATAAAGTTGAAACTGGCGATATTTTCTTTACGCGCTCTTCGCGAGTAAAGTCAGGAATTGCTTATTCAAATATCTATCTTGGAAATTCAAACGATATTACTTTTGATAGGCATCTTATTAGATTTAGGCCATATAAAATAATACTATCACCAATTTTTGCAAATTATTTACTGCGAACTTATAGAGTAAGAAGTCAGTTAGTCGCATGCGGTAAAACAGCAACAATGACGGCCATCGGACAAAAAGACGTTAGTAGTATCAAACTGTCTATTCCTAATCTCGACGAACAACAAAAAATCGCCGATTGCCTGTCTTCCATCGCCGAACTGATCGCCGCGCAATCCCAAAAAATCGACGTACTCAAAACCCATAAAAAAGGCCTAATGCAGCAGTTATTCCCTGCTGTTGCCGAGGTGGACGCATGAATAACCCCCACCCGGCCTCCCCCTTGTCAGGGGGAGGAGTTTGCGGTTCCCTGACCAAGGGAGGATTCGGAGCATGCTCCCTCCCCTGGCAAGGGGAGGGCTGGGGTGGGGTGGGGTGGGGTTGGAGTGAATAACCCATGAACCCGAAAATTTTCAATCTTCCCCAATACACAGCACGCCGACAAGACCTGCGTAATAACTCAACCCAGCCGGAACAGAAACTCTGGGCAATGTTACGTGGCAAGCAACTGGGTGTTAAATTTCGCAGACAACATGGCATTGGTCGGTATTGCGTTTGAGGTGCATCGTCAACATCAAGGGAGTCTTTCTTTTTCGGAGTTGAGATCACATGAAACCCCAGTAATTCATGTTCTGGTCGCAAATTGTTGTAATGATGGACAAGTTAAATCACAGATTAAAGATCGCTATCAATCGTTAAAGCTTGCAGGGTATTCATTGATTATTGGGTTACGGGATATTTACCCTTTTTGTCACGATGATATTGCAAAGTTAGAAGAAAATCTTTTAGTTGGACTGCCTTGTAATGATGATTTACCTATCCATATTCATTTAGCGGTCATGGAAATCGAGGCGTGGTTTTTAGAGGAAGTGAAGCATTTTTCTCGTATTGATAAAAATATATCAATAAACGAAATAGAACCAAACCTGGAAAACTACTGGCGCTCAATTATTCTGTTTGGCCGTAATGTTGCCTCGTATTTGTTGCTTTAGCCAAAGCACTCTATGATTTAAAAGATAGCGGTGATTCTGTTATTACCCTGGAACAATTGGCTGTGCCGTTTTCCAGACATATTGCCGAGCATTTGGTCAATTGCTGACTCAGTTAGAACAAAAGTCGATTATTAATTACCGAAAATTTAATTCAGAGTATAGGATTTGGGAAGGTAGCGATTTTGATTTAGAGCTCGCCGTTAAAGAAAAGCACAGTAACTTGGACGTATTAAACTTGCTGAAACATTAGCGCATCGGAATAAATTAGCGCTGGTAGTCGCTAGAAAAGCTGAAGCTTGGGAACCAGAAGCAATCCCTCAAGTCATTCGGCTTGGCGGAGTTTTTATACCTGTACTTGCCACTGGAATTAATAGACGTAACCTAAAGTACCTAACCGCGTCGAGTATAGCGTTAAAATTCCTCTCCATTTTTACACCAAAATGACTTTTTAAAGCAAAAATTAACCTGGGTTAATTTTTTTATTTTTCATTGCGAGTATCATTTTAACTGCTGGTGAATAAACCGTTCATTTGATAGGCATCTTTATAAAGTTTTTTTATCAGGAATTTTAACCAAATCTAATACAAACTAATTGAATCAATGGAGTCTGACCCTAATACTGCTACCTTAAGCTTTTATCTATATAATAATCAACATGTTATATATTAAAAGCGTACAAAAACGTGGTCTTTTTAAAGCGCACAACACAATAGTCACAAAATCAATTAAGATAAATAGAAATTCGGATTGTAATCTGTTCTTTCTTACCCTTTTTAAATTTTATCTTGCCGGTTATTTACATTTCAACACATTGATTTTAATAAAAAATAATTTTAAGGTAGCAGTAGTTAGAGTCTGGCACCATTGATTTTCTAACAAAAGATAAGGAGAGAAGAAATGACTTCAAATACACTTAAACCCGAAGAGCTGGAGGCTCTGAAAGCCAAGTCGCGTCCATTGTCAGAGGACATCCTTGCAGAGCGTATTCAAAAGAAGGACGGTCGCTATATCTTTCTCGCAATGCGGAGGACTGCGCGATCATTTGCCGGAAGTTTAGATATCGATAGCGACAGCGACATCTCGGCACCTCAGTTTGAATTTGTGGAAATCACACTGATCAGCCCAGAAGATTTTGAGTACACGCCTAATCTCACCGAGGATGATAAAAAGGCTGCCAAACCCATCGACAAAAAAGTAGCAAAATACAAAACGTATTTTGCACACGATCGGGGTCTTCTGAATTCCTCAGTGATGAATATCGATGCTGAGGCGGCCGACCTGCCCGTGGTGATCGATCATCGCGTCAACCAATCTCCAGTCAAAGACCAGAACCCTCGTGGCACATGTGTCGCACATGCTTCGATGGGCCTACTTGAAGCGTACGTCCATATCAATGATGATCTGTCGGAGCAGTACACGCATTACAAGTTCAACGAGTTTCTCGGTCGTCCGCACAACCAGGATGGTGGGCTCAAGACAACCGATGCAGCTCCATTCCTCGCGCGTAACGACGGGCGCATCTGTCTGGAACGCGATTGGCCCTATATTCCAAGTCAGAACACCATCAACAACATGGTGGCGAACGGTACATACTCGCCGCCGCAAGCCGCAGTGAACAACCAGAGCTTCGGCATCGGGGCTTATAAGATCATCGAAGACAAAGGATTAACCGGAGAAAGCATCAAGAACACCCGCTACCTCGAATCGCTCCTGTTCCAGGGGTACAACATCGTATTCGGATGCTATGCCTCGTG
>CAIQND010000220.1 GCA_903873045.1 uncultured Methylococcaceae bacterium
CGAAGAACACATGCAGTTTTGTGCAAAAACCATCCTTCCTTTTATGGATGAAGTGCGTCACTATGCCGATGCGCTTGAAGGCGAAATCGCGGATGAATTGTGGCCCTACCCAACTTATCAAGAAATGTTGTTTATCAAATAACTACCGGTGCAATGCCGGGAACCCTCCAGATAACCGCATGACACCCGTTGTCATGCCATTCTCTCTTGCCGTCTCCTGTCTGCGTATTGGAGAAAGGAGTTCTTAAAAACCCGACGTTGCCAAGCAACGTCGGTGTTTTGTTGACTATAAAATCACACCGAATATATTTATCTGCTCGCGCCAAGTTGATTATTTTGCTTGAATATTACAGTTATTAGGTCTATATTTACACCCGCTCACCTACCATTGTGTAGAAAGAGGTGGCCGTATCGTCCGGCCTTATAATAGGCGACCAACCTTCAACATCCCGCTTTAGAACCATTCACAACCGTCAAGCTCCCGGTTTTCCTTATTTTTGTAACTGCAATAACGACGTTCATAATCACGATGTTTACCGCTGTCGTCTACATAAAAACTGGTGACCAAGAAAGAACTACCTCGCCCCAGTTTCTGTAAAATAACCACAAAATCATTCTTATAAGCCCAAAGATAAAGACGAATATCACGCTTTGGATTACTTTCCCGATGATAAAACAACTTGATTGATGAATGATTGTGCTTTTCCAAGATTTATTTAACCCATTCAATCCGCTCAGAACGCGCATAGCCTTGTTGGTCGGGCATAAAAAGCATGCCCGATCTACAAGGCTATATTGTACAATAGTTTGAAAGATTCACGCTAAGTCCTATTAGAGGAAATTAAATTGTATGTAGTCACAGAGGTGCAGGTCAGGAAAGCGCTAAAATTGCTTAAGAAGGATATTTATGATGACTGGTATTGTGATCTACAGAACTATATCGATGTATTTAAAGAAATCCCGAAAGTTACTTCTTTAATAAATGAAAGAATTTCTAAAGGAAGAGGGATTTACATTGCCGAAAAATCTATTTTATTTAATATTCCAAAAGGTAATGGCGGATTCCGCTACTCTCTTGAGTTTGCTCCACTTGACAGACTAGCTTATCACATATTTGGGTTTCAGTTAATAGACTTATTAGATTACATTCTCCCATATAATATACTCAGTCATCGAAAAAGCAAAGATGATGAAACATTATATAAACCAATGATAGAACAATGGAACAAGTTTGTAAATTACACACGAATTTGTGGGAAGGATTCTTATATACTAGAAACTGATTTATCAAACTACTACGATAATATTGATATAGAAAAACTTCGTACAGAACTAATAAATGCAGCCTCAGAAGCAAAATTATCCTCTGATAATTTTGTTCACTGCATGTATTTAATTGAATCAATCTATTCAATTCTAAAAAAACTATCCTTTGATGGAAAAAAAGGGTTACCACAGAATAGAGATGTCTCTTCATTTTTAGCTAATATTTACATGCGTCCATTGGATAATTGCTTAAAGGATGTTGATTATTTTCGATACATGGATGATATACGAATCATTGCAAAAAGTCGTGCAGATGCTAACCGTTACATGCTAATAGTCATCGAAACATTAAGAAAATATGGCCTAGCAATCAATAGTAGTAAAACAAAGATTCTTGAACCAGGAGATAAGGAGCATATAAGTTTTTGCAACGATATAGATTTAGAAGCTAAAAAAATTGATGCAATGATGAATAGCGGAAAGCGAAAGTATGTACTTGAGTCGTTTCACACAATTTATCAAAAAGTTATTGAGTTTCTTGAACAAAAAAGAATTCATGAAAGGAGCTATCGGTTTTATGCTAACAGGTTGATTACATTTCTTAATGCAAAAGATATATGCGTCCCTATGAAGTATAAGATTGAACTTTCAGAAAAACTGATAAGCGGTATTGATAGTAGGCCTGATTGTGCTGATCAAATCTGCGCATTAGCCCAAGCTATTGGCGCACATAAGCGATTGCAGGAAAATCTTGTTCAGTGGGCAACAAATCCAGATAACCTTACATTTGAATGGGCTGTATATTCAGTAATAAAAACTCTAATAATACAGGATCATAAAAGCAGTCTATTAAATAAGTTTTGCAATGAGCAATTAATAGATACAAATGCACATGAAAGTATTCGCGGAATTTCGGCTGTTTACCTTAATCAGAAAGGAAGAAATAAAATTATTCACCTAATCTCAAGAGATAATTCATTTTTTTTGCAGCGACATTTTATTATTGCTTTATCCAAGACAAAACCTGATCTTTTAATAAAGAACAATTGGCGCGATAAAGTACTTCCTGATTTTAGAGGGCATCATCACGCACTTCATAAATTATCTTCTGAGGAAAATTTTTCATATGTAAAAAACTCTGAAAGGTTAAGCCAGAGGATTTTAATAAAAGAGCTAAATAACTATGCATAATATAGCCATCATTTTTGATAATGCTCTTGAAGATGTTCCTTTTGCTTTGGTAGCAATCGACAACAAAGTTCGTGTGATAAAAGACTTTAGAAAAATATCATTCCCAAATGATATATTAACCTTAGGGTATGTTGATGCTATTGACTCATTTAGGAGATTAGGTTATCAATTTAGCGTATCACAAAAAAGACTTGAGATTTTATCCGCTCTAACAATCGGATATTCTAAAGGTGATCAGCCAAAGAAATGGCGATTTCGTAAACAAGATATTATTGGAGAATATCTGCCTAGTTTGTTTTTATCTAATTTAAAAAAATATGAAAACGGTGAAATTTCTTGGGCCGAATTTAGTCAAGAATTATTTCAGGTAAAAACTGAATTACTAACAGCAGTTGAAAAGGCATATAATCAATTAGTTGACGGTTATACAAACTCAAGTCAATACAGAGTGTCTTGGCTTGAGACAGAGTTCAAAATAGATAATTATTTTTTAGAAACTCAATATAATGGCATAAAAGCAGATAAAGAAAAAATTAAAACTCTACTTTCTGACTTAAATTTTCAAAAATATAGTGCTTTGTTGTATCTTGAGAAAAATTTTAATTTAGATATTTCAAGTGGATATTTATCAGATGAAAAAATAAATGAGCTAATTCTAAATGATTATAAAGAGGAGGAAAAGACAGAAGAACTCACGGATTTGATTCAAGTAGAGAACATAATTGATAAACGTATTGAAGCGATTACAACAGTAAAAGAATGTCGAATTGATTATGCCAACTTAATTAAGCATTACTCACTAAATGAAAGTCAAAAAATTTATCCACAAAGTGAGATTATTGGAAGCAGTAGTGGTAGGATTTTTATTTCAAGTCCTGGGATACAATACTTAAAAAAATCTAAACGTGACATTTTTCTTTCATTGGATGACTATGAATTAATATATTTTGATTTTAGAAATTATGAACCTGGTATAGCAGCCGGTCTATCTAACGATAAACAATTTATTGAATACTACAATTCTGGTGACATGTATCTAAAAATCGCTACAGATGTCTACAATGCGCCGGAAAAAAGGAAAGAAGTTAAAATCACCGTTCTTGCTTCCTTGTATGGAATGTCAAAGGAGTCATTACAAAAATACTTTGCTAAAGATAGCTTTGTCCCAGATGGAGTTCTTGAGGTTATGGAAAGCTTTAATATATTTCAATCTTGGAAAAAAGAGATATTGACGAAAGCTTATGAGAATAAAATTATTGTTGATAGAACTTATACTAGAAAATTTTTAAGTACAAAAGAATGGAAAATAAAAACATCAGCACTTAATCACATTATCCAATCAACAGGTTCAAGAATTTTAAAGAGTTGCATTATAGAACTAATTCCTCTTGATGATCTAAAAATTTTGATTCCTATGCATGATGCGCTACTTTGCGAAGTAAAACATGATAAATCCGATGAAATAAAATGTAAGGTTATTGAGATAATGGAATCTGTTTTTAAAGATGAAATTGTCAATACAATATCAAAGGTTGTAGTAAGTAATTTTAACTGACTTCCCAAGCGTGAGGGGGATTATAACCAGGCATACAGCGACGTAAACTGGAAATTTAATTTCTGAAAGTCTATAAATGATTAAATTAAGTTTATGTATGTCAACAATGCGGAAAAAAATGAGGACTTAAATATAAATGCTCTAACCATTTTTTGTTACAATATTAACGATTAAAGAAAACTAAAGAATAGAAGGCATACAATTGCGCAAAGTTGTTTTAATGATGATGATTATTGCTAACTCAATATCTATTACCATGGCATCAGATGAATGGGGTTCTGCTAGTTATCTTAGCTCTTTTGCTAATGATATAAATAAAACTCTTCCAATGATGGTTGACCAGGTGACAGAGTTTTTTGTTGTTGCACCACTAGACCATGAGCTTGATTTTTCATATAGAATAATAACATTACAAGCCTCACAAATTCACATAGATGCTAACGATTTAAAATATGAACGTACTAATTATGTGTGCTCTCATCCAAATATAAGACCTTTGATTGATAAAGGTATAAGTGCACGATATTCTTATTTTGACAAAAATAAGAAGTTTGTTATTAGTACAGTAATAAAAAAATCAGATTGCATTTAATAAAAATTAAAATAAAACAAATATACGGCTACCAAACGTTTGGTGTTTACCGTTATTCAAAAAGTTTGCGTTAGGTACGTATAGCTGTTTAGTTCAGGCAGGCTAAAACGTGTGTAACGGGGTTACAAACCCCGTCACGCTTCAAGTGCTACTCTTTCACCCTGTTAATATTTTTGATGGCACCGCTAAACGCAATTCCTCGCCAAAATGTCACCACATCCTCCAGCATCGGAATGGATTTTGCTATTAAGCCGGTACCGACACTGGAATCATACTGTTCAACATATGACCGGGTTGCGTGATACGCTAATTTTTGCGCATATTCGTCGGTGCTAAGCAGACAGAGAATCAGATACTCGATGATCAATAATTCTGTGCTTTTAATCAAGCGGACAGTTGTCCATTTGACTTTTTTGTAATCAGACTGAAAATGGGCGAGTTGACTTTGATATTTGCGAAGTGCATCGCCAACTTCTTTCCCTTCCTGCATCTCAGCCATGACTTGTGCAATTTCATCCACCAGATTACAGATGAACTGTTCTTGAAGTGTTTGCTGGTCGGCCTCTGTTACCAATTGTCTCTTTACGCAGTCAAACAAGTGCCAACAGTAATGTTGTCGTATAGTTTCATTTTGGCAAAGACTTTTAATACTGCTCAGTTTGGTGATTACATAATAGTTTTCTTCGCCGGATTTAAGCTTGGCTAAAGCTTCTTCCAGTTTTTTGATTTTAGTGAGATCGGCTTTTTTAATTTCAGTGGCCGGGGAACCTTTATTCAACATAATCTAATTCCATGGGCTGCGCCTCTAATGTAGCGTGCCAATCGGAAAGGTTTGTATACATCAACACGGTGTTGCCTTTGCCTTTCCAAAAGTGATGGTTCATGCTGAGCCACTTCTTAATTGAGCAATTACCGCCGCTGAAATACGATAGCCGACTTGATTAAGTTCAGCAATTAATGTCTCAGCGTCAGCGATCAATCCTTTTTGTTGGGCGGCAAACAACAGCGCAGCGGTGCCAATAATGTTCAATTGCTTGCGCAATGCCTGTTTACGAGCCAACGCATCGTCCATAATCAACAAGGTTTTAGTGTCTGTTTGTAAGACAGACTCAATGCTACTCTGCTCACCTAAGCCAAGACTTCTTGATAAAGGGTGCGAAAAAACCGGATTATCGACACACGTTAACCAGCCCGATTCTAAAGCCTGTTTGATTAAAATTGCATCGCTCAATTGACCACGCAAACATTCATCCGCAACGGACTGAGTGATCAATACGGAGGTAAAAAGAGTCGGCAATAAATGTAGTTGACTGATTTTAGCCAGCGCAATTAAAGGGCCCGCATCTGCTATTACGACAGCCATGAAGCTAGCGTTTCCAGTTCCTTTGCAGTTTGTTGATCTGGCACCACCAAATCAATATCCAACTGGGTTAAATGTTCGATAAATTCCGACAGACTTAAGCCGCTGATTTGCGCAGCCGCCCCTAATGACAGCACTCTATCTTTAAATAAACTGGCCGCCAAAGCCGGTTTTAATTGATCGCCCATATCACCAAGCGAGCTTTTCAAATTTAAAATCAAGGCATTCGGCTGATTGCCTTTTAGAATCAAAACCGGCTCTAATTCGGCATGTCTGAGTGCTTCTGACGGATTACGTTTTAAGTTTCTGACGTTCGTTGCATACATAGCCCGTACCCTATGTTAAAAAATCAAAGTGTAGTCCACACTAAGGGAGAACTCAATAGCTTTC
>CAIQND010000221.1 GCA_903873045.1 uncultured Methylococcaceae bacterium
AACAGTGAAGCCATCGCTATGCTATCGAAATATAGGGAGTTGATAATTATTCCTGTTTTAGTTCCGTTTTTAGCTACAGAGCAACAACGCGGTTGGGCATGGAGAGCCTTTGTTATTGCATCGGTGTTGATATTGCTGATTTCCTATTTAATGGACATGGGAATCCTTGATCTTAACAGGCAGGGTGACCCCACTTTCAAGAGTCGAATTACCCATAGCATTTTCATCTCTTTTTTTGCATTCTTTTGTGCCCACAAAGCATACGATGGCAGAGCTTATGAAAAGCTTTATTGGGTTCTGTTTATATTATGTGTGTATAACTTGTTTTTTATAGTTGAAGGGCGCACAGGACAAGTAATCGCGGTTTTATTAGTGCTATTGTTCGGAGTTCAGCGGCTTACTAAAAAAGTACTGTTGATCACAGTACTTAGCATGAGTCTCTTTTTGGCGTTTTTCTCTACTTTTTCAGATAAGGCTACGCGAATCAATGAAGGTGTGGTTAATATCCAATCTGATTTAAAGGCGGGCGATGAGCAATCGCAATCATCCATGGGGCAGCGGTATATGTTCTGGAGATATTCACTAAAATTAATCGCTGAAAAGCCTTTGTTAGGGCATGGAACGGGTAGTTTCGCAAAAGAATATAGACGAGTTGCCATCAATGAACAATTGATGGCAACAAACCCCCATAATGAATTTTTAATGATCGGTGTTCAGTTAGGGCTTGTAGGATTATCAATTTATTTAGGGTTTCTTGCCAGTCAGTATTACTGTGCGAAAAAATTACCTGATAAAGAAAAATGGCTTGCTCAAGGTCTTTTGCTCTCTTTAATTATTACCAGTATATTTAATAGTCCTATTTTGGATCACACCGAAGGTCATTGGTTTGCGACCATGATAGCCTTATGCTTTTCGCCCCTTCAAGCCAAGAAATAACCTGTAATAAGTCATGCTTAGTGTCATTATTATCAATAAAAATAAAGCTCATGCTATTGGCGCATGCTTGGCATCAGAAGCATGGGCCGATGAGATTATTGTCGTAAACTCTGGAAGTGATGACGATACGGTGGCAGTTTGTCAGAAGTTTGGTACGCTGATCTCAAAAAATGAATGGACAGGTTATAGCAAACAAAAAAACTATGCCTTCTCACTGGTAAAGAATGGCTGGATACTATCAATAGATGCTGATGAGCGAGTGACTCCCGAATTGCGTCAAGAAATAGAACAGGCCATTGCTAACTCTAATGACTGTGTGAATTTTAAAATACCAATATTATCAATCTTTCTTGCTGGTTTAAGATCTTGGCCTTTAGGCCGAAAGGAGCGCCCCGCAACAAGCGAAGCGACGTTGCTTTATCGGGCGTGGATTGGGGAGGGGATGCAGACCCCTTCCCAATCTTTGGCTTCATCCCAACGGGATTTTTTCTTATTGCTCTGGTTCTTGTGGTCTATTTATGAATCATTTCGGCTGGTGGTCTGATTACGTTACCCCTTTGTTTCATCGGGATTATGCAAAATTGTCTGACGAAATTGTTCACGAACGAGTTATCGTAAAAGGTTTAACCAGTACATTGAAGGTGCATTTCCTGCATGAAAGTATTGAAAATTTGGCTACCCACTAAGGCGGGACAGTTTAAAGGTAACTCGCAATAAATAACCCCACCCTATCGTTCCCACGCTCCGGCGTGGGAATGCCGACAGTGACGCTCCGCGTCACGCAACGCTGGAGCGTTGCCGGATGAATTCCCACGCTGGAGCGTGGGAACTAGGCGTATCTTGGGAGGATATTTTCTGCGTGCTGCCAAAGTTAAGCCTTGCGGGCTTGTCCCGCCTTAAGTGGGTAGCCATCATCTTAAACTGATGCTGATGAAGAGATAATACGAGATCATGTCGCAGATTATTAATATAGTTGAACCTACATTAACCAGTGAAGCAGGACACTGTTTTAGTTTTGTGAGTAGCTTATGTCAGGCAGATAAGAAAAC
>CAIQND010000222.1 GCA_903873045.1 uncultured Methylococcaceae bacterium
GATGCATCACTTTATCGATGACAATAAAAATAACGATGTTCCCGAACGGTCATTGCCTGATACTTCGCCATGGAGTTCATCCAGCATTATAAATGATAATGACGATATGGGCGGCACCGACTTTGGTATCGCAGACTCGTCGTCATGGGATGATGATAGCGCTGACGATGGAAATGATGACTGGTCTTAGTCATTATTTATTGCGCTGATTTTTGGGTTGAAGCGTGACAGGGCTTGCAGCCCCGTCACGCACGTTTTAGTAATTGGCTTATCGCCATGAACAAGAAGTAAATAATGTAACTATTTTGATGGCAGTGGAATCCTTTAAACATGCTTAACCAAATCAAACTTTTTTTTGAGCAACATCTTGCTCTTTCTGCGCCAGAAAACGCTTCGGAAGAAAAGCTGCAACTTGCGACCGTGGTTTTATTTTTGGAAATGATGAATATGGACGATAAAGTGGAGGCCGTAGAACAAGATATTATTTTCTCCCTAATTCATCAGAATTTTTCATTATCTACCGAGCAAACCACTTCGTTATTGGCGTTAGCGGAACAACAAAGAAAACAAGCCACTGATTATTTTCAATTTACGTCCTTAATTAATAAAGGCTACAGTCTGGAACAAAAGATTGGATTAATAGAATCACTCTGGAAAATTGCTTTTATTGATGGTGTCTTGGATATGAACGAAGAATATCTGGTACGAAAAATTGCCGATCTTTTATATGTGCCTCATACCGCTTTTATTATGGCAAAAAACAGGATAGCACCAGCGAATAATCCAGCTTAGGCGATATCCAAGAATGAATATACGCAAGTGACCCAGGATTTTTGTTTATTTTCAACGACTGTAAGGATGCAGGAGGTAGGGCAACGCAGAAGCAGTTGCCGAGGCGGAAAAATAGGCGCCTAGCCTGGCTACGTAACTATTTTGACAACGCAGAAAATAAATAAAAAGACCAGCTTGTGGGTATATTCTTCGCAGGAAATCGCCTTATGACTAATTGCCAGCTGACTTTGACTTACGCGCTCTTTGTTAAGCATCGCAAACACAACCAACGGCAATAAAATTTATTCATGAATAACAAGACGTTCCGCTCTAATAATCTCTCACATCATATTTTGCCGAATTCTGCGACGATGGTGGGTGTCTGTATTATGGTTATCAGCATCGTTAAAACCATGACTCCGGGTTTAACGAACTACCTTATTGATAAAGGCTTAGCCATTGACAGCCTGTTATTTATGATAAGCGCACTACTTTCATTTTCATCCATTCGTTTAGAGCAGTCCACTGAACGACTGGAGCGTTGGGCGGAAATGATATTTTTGCTTGGCTTGGTGTCAATGACACTGATTACGGTCATTTTCTCTTTTGAAATCGTTTAATTTAATTTAATTTAAACGTCACAGACTTTCTTTCGCCTATCCTGGCCAATAAATTTTCCAGCATCACTGAAATAACGTCTTTGTTAATGGCATGCTTAGGAATGTATATGAAATAAAATCGCCAACATTACGAAACTGTATAGTTTTGGAAGACTTTTCGCAATGTTATTTACGTTATTCTATCTCTGAAATCAGGCAATCCTGTCTGATCTAAAAAAGGATTAATAAATGAACAAACAACATAACAAAATTCTGACAGCCTTGTTTACAACAATCATAATGGTCGGCACAGCGACTAACGTAGCGCAGGCAGGTGAATCCAAGGAAAAAGAAGCAAAAGAATTCACACTTTTTAGTCAGGCTAAAATTTCTTTAACCGAAGCCATCAAAGCGGCGGAGCAGAAAGTCGGCGGTAAGGCCATGGAAGCCAGCGTGGACAATGAATCAAACACCGTTCAGTTCGAGATAGAAGTTCTCAAAGATGGTAAGATTCATGAAGTTATGGTCGATGGTAAAACAGGCAAAGTCCTTAAGGTTTCTCTGGATCATGAATCTAAGGAAAGCACTGAAAACGAAAAAGAGTAATTTTAATGCCGGGGAGTTTTTCCCCGGCGTTCTTTAAATACCATGAAAATATTAATTATTGAAGACGACAACGAAACCAGGGATTATGTCTCGACAGGTCTGAAAGAAGCCGGTCATTCCATCGACTCGGCAAGGGACGGTTATGAAGGTCTGCTCCTTGCCAAAGAGGGAACCTATAACCTGCTTATTGTCGACCGAATGTTGCCTGGTCTGGATGGACTCACCGTGGTAAAAACGTTGCGTGCCGCTAACTGTAATGTCCCTGTGCTTTTCCTTACCACCATGTGCGGCATTAATGATCGCGTTGAAGGTTTAAACGCAGGCGCTGATGACTATCTTGTTAAGCCGTTCGCTTTCAGCGAACTTACTGCTCGGGTCAATGCGCTATTACGCAGACCCAGGGAAACAGTGGAACAAAAAATTTTGCAGGTTTCGGAGCTTGAAATAAATCTTATGAAAAGATTAGTCAAACGTGACGGGCAACTTATCGATCTTCAACCCACTGAGTTTCGCCTGCTTGAATATCTTGTCCGCCATGCCGGACAGGTGGTCACTCGTACTATGCTGCTTGAAAATGTCTGGGATTTTCATTTTGACCCTAAAACCAATATTGTCGAAACCCATATCAGTCGCTTGCGCAGTAAGCTGAATGTCGGGAACCAGTCTGATCTCATTCACACCGTTCGTGGCGCAGGATATATGATTAATGAAACTGCCTAGTATTGCCAATACCGTCAGCTTTAAACTGTCAGCGTTATATTTACTGCTTTTTTTATTTTCTTTTTTATTCATTGGCATAACCGTTTATTGGTTAACGCACCATACTCTGGAGAAACAACTTAAAAGCAGTGTTGAAACGGAAGCCATCCGACTAAAAACCGAATATGATTCAGGCGGATTAGCCGAATTAAAAGACGAGATTGATGAAGTTGAGGAGCGGGGTTCGCACACCCTTTTTGAATATGGCGTGATTAATCAGAATGGCCAGTTACTAGCTGGAAACCTCAATACTTTACAACCTTCTGCGGGATGGAATACTGTCATGCGAACGCCTGCAGGTAATGCTCAAGAAAACAAAGGAAAAGAACTTTTCTATATTAGAATCATGATGTTATCAAATAATATCTGGCTGATTGTTGGTCATAACGGCGAGATTATTGAGGATGCCGGTAATGCGATTATTCAGGCTTTTATAGCCGGCTTTGTTTTAGTTATATTTCTGGGAGCAGGCGGTGGACTGTACCTTAGCGGTGCATTCCTGAGAAAAGTCGAGCGCATTACAAAATCAACACAAACCATTATTGCGGGTGATTTGAAGCACCGCCTGCCCGTTTCAAAAAACCGCGATGAACTGGATAACCTGGCAGCATTACTAAACCTTATGTTGGATAAAATTGGCTCGTTGATTGAAAATATTCAGCAAGTCTCTAATGATATTGCACATGATCTACGCACACCTATCAGTCATTTAAAATTCCGGCTTGAAAAAGCCTTATCCACAAAGCTCACGTCGCAAGAGTACTCAGCGCGGGTTGCATTCGCCATTGAAGAAGTTGATACCATTCTCGCTACGTTCGCCGCCATGCTGAGAATTTCCCAGATTGAATCCGGCTCCCGCCGTAACGGTTTCAAATCCGTCAACCTCGGTACCATTGTTATTGCCGTGACCGATGCTCTGAATCCAGTCGCAGAGGAACAAGAAAAAACCATCCATTTGGCTATTGAAAAATCTATAGCCTTGATGGGTGACAAAGAACTGCTGACGCAACTGGTCTTTAATTTACTGGATAATGCCATCTTGCATACCCCCAAAAACACCCGGATAACAATCAGTCTGCAATCATCAAGTACTCATACTCAATTGATGGTTGCCGATAACGGCTCCGGGATCGATGAAGCGTATCACCAAAAAGTATTCCAGCGTTTTTATCGGCTTGAACAAAGCCGATCCACACCAGGAAACGGCCTAGGCCTTAATATAGTGGCAGCCATAGCCGACCTTCATGATGGCACACTAACGCTATCTGATAACAAGCCGGGGCTTAAAATTATATTACGTTTTCCGAACCAATAAGTACTTCATACTACTGATTTTATTAAGTATTACGGGAAAAAATGCTAATCACCCTACCCTGTTTAAATGTAACGCCATGCAACGATTCATCCGGCTAATACTTTTAACTTTTTTAAGCCTGTCGATTAACTGCTGTGCCCGTTTTAAAGATCACCCGTTGAATCCGGCTGACTCTGCAACGGCTTTGGAAGCTCGCTCGCTCTCCAGTACGGCGCTACGGGGATTTATTGAAAGTGTGCTTGAGCGCAAAGACTTATGGCCTGTCAAGGTTTGGGATATTGATCGACTCACCCTGGCGGCAATTTATTACCATCCTGATCTTGCACTGGTCAGAGCCCAAGCAGAAACAGCGGATGCGGCCATCACCACGGCCGCTCAACGACCCAACCCCAGTGTCACGCTTACACCGACCTGGATACGTAACCTGGCAACAGCCGCTGTTCCCTGGATCGCTGCCAGCGCCATTAGTATTCCTATAGAAACAGCAGGCAAGCGCGGCTTTCGTATCGATAAAACTGAACATCTCACCGCTGCTGCTTCCTTGCGCATAGCAGATGCCGC
>CAIQND010000223.1 GCA_903873045.1 uncultured Methylococcaceae bacterium
TCTTGCCAGCGTCATTGAGACGTGTCGGATACGCCAATGCTCACCTTGGCGTTACTTGGCAGAGGTGATTGCCAGCAGACGAGCGGGGCTTTCTGTGCATCAGTTGCCTGCTTGTGGGAGTGGGGTGTGAATGATTACTTTCCGGAAGCTCTTGGGGGCGCTGTACCAAATGCGCAAGCCAATAAATGATGTAATTGTACAAAGCCGCATCACCAGACGCGATTACATCAAAGACAAACTCCAGGTATTTATGACAACTACCCGGCACCGGATCAACGCCCCAACCTATCCACAGATTCAAATAACCCGGTTGTTCATCACCCGGAGCAAACACCATGCCGTCAAACTCGGCACGCCGCAGATGATTAATCCAATACGATCCCAAGCCGACCTCTTCGCCACGGTCGTACATCTTGCGATTACAATAGCGCATCTCAAAGTCGGTTTTGGCCGAAAACGTCAATAACTGCCGTTCCATCACCGGATCATAATCCCTGTTCATCACCAGAATCCGACCACCGATCGGCAGCACTGCATGTTTCAAGTTTAACTCATCAATACGCCCGTCATTATTATCACCCGACTGCTCATTGCCGGTGTCGCTGGCCTGCTTGATATAAGCAAACAACGACTTCTTAGTGACACGTACTTTTTTGGCGATCTTGCTGATTAACGACTCAAAAGCCGGTTGGATCAGGTGCGCATACACCACCGGCATGACCAAATCTGTCGTTAACACATCAAAATCATCACACGCATCGATGGCTTCCAGTAAACTTCGCCGGGTAGTCCGCAAATTTTCCGCGCGAAGTTCATCGCCCCCCCGCGTCCTTAACAACCACCTCGATTTTACTGACTTGTTCCATCTCAAAGCGCAGCGCATCTAATCCGCGCAGCCTATGCACATCGTTAAAATCCGTGGGGATCTTGCCATCAATTAATTCATGCGGTAAAAATGTTGGTACTAAAACCCTACCTCCTACCTGCTCGGCTGCTTCCGTCGCCTTACTCAGTCCAGGATTACCCTCTGTGGCCTGGTCATTGTCCGCATAAAAAATAATCTCAACATCCGGGAATTTTTTCCGAATAGCCCTCGCCACCGCCGGTAAATTACCGGCATTAAACGCCACGACTACCGCCACACCTTTCGCTTCAAAAAGCGATGCACCGGTTGCATACCCTTCACAAATACCGATAACGGCAAGCGGCTTACCCATGGCAAAGTAAGATCCGGTAATCTCGCCACCGGTTAAAAACTTCTTTGCCCCATCCGCTTGAATAAACTGCAAACTGGTTAACTCACCGGCACTGTTGCGCAACGAAATCACCAGACTGCTATTCAAGGTATGCACACCAAACGGCTTGATACCCTTCGTCTGAATATACGGATGCACCCGCTCAGACGTATCACTCACCGCTTTACCGGCTTTATCCAGCAAAGTCACGGCCTTGTTTCTTGCTTCTTGCCGCACAACCATCAAAGCCGCTGCCCGCGCCTGTTGCGCTTCTTGCTGCTTGCGACGCCACTCTTCTCGCTCAGAGGGCGATAAAGTACGCTCGGACTTGGCACACCAGTTTTGCGAATCACCGGTTTTCCAACTGCCAAACGCACCGGCCGGTACGGCTCCATCGCTATAAAGCACGTACCAACCATTTAAAGAGCCTGACTTCTCACCCGCTATGCGATAACGGTGAATCTTGCCATCAGACTCCAAAACCTGTTGACTATGCGCAGCACAACCAAAGCCCTGCATAGCCTCTAAAAAACTGGATTCATTCTCTCTTGATAACATAACCCTATCCTTGTATTACGCGGCGATTCATGCCGGCATAAACCAGGCAACAACCGCAGCAACGTCCCTCAGCAAATCAACCACGGCATAATCATTGTTGATCAACACATCATCCACGTGTATCTTGATGCCTGACTCGCTTATATGACCATCATCAGACACCAGCCCCCCCGCGATCAATATGGATAATCAGCCCGCCCAGGCTTCTGATCAACGCCGCTTCATTCTCAAAGCGAACATCATCAAAAACCAGATACCCAGAGGTTTCAGTAACCAGGCGCTTGCTCATCCACATTGTCCAAATATCAGGATGAATTAGTGTCCCGCCCCATTCTGTACCCAAGGTCTGCATAAGATGCCGGGCAGACACGCCCAATTCAGGAATGACAACCTCTTTGTGGGTCGTCATCAGTTGCTCAATGTAATCTTGATTAAGATTAAAGCCTTGCAGCAAAAACCAGACAATATCTTTAATCGGTTCAGCAAACGATAATTTTTTAAAACCGTTGCCAACCAGATAATCAGCCGCCGTGCTTTTGCCTGACTGCTTGGGGCCGGTAAACGCTATGATTTTTTTATGCTCGCTCATTTTATTATTCTATAGGCTTTCAGAAATTAAATTTCCAATTTACGTTGCTGTGAGATCATACAGATAATATCCCTTGAAGGGATCGTATCTGTCGACATAGAAATTATTTGTCTGAAAGTGTATAGGTAGGTTAAAAAGAGCCCGGGTAATTACTCCAGGGCTGTCAAGTGGGGTTGAGCAGGGTAAATCAGTGCGGCCAGCGCTGCTTATAATGATGGTAATAGTCGTCATCATCACTGGCGGCTTTAATCAGCAACCAGAGCGCACAACCGATAGCGCCAAAGACCAGCACCAGCAAACCGCTTATTTGAATTAAGTTCATAATGGATAAATAAAATAATTAAAAAAATCAAGCCGCGTGATGATCGTCGTCA
>CAIQND010000224.1 GCA_903873045.1 uncultured Methylococcaceae bacterium
AAACCTGTTGTTATTTGACGAGGACATTCCTTGACAAACATCGGAAATAGCTTCCATATCAGCTAATTTAAATTTCTCCCTAAACTCATCAGAAATCCAATAGATAAAAGGAAAAGATTTAATTATTTTCAACTTGGATTGCGAAAGCTTATAAACACGTTCGTTTTCCCTCCCTGCAACAAAATCATCCAACGCTTCAATAAACTTACCTTTCTTGAACTTTTCTTGCAGATTTGTTGTTAGGTTGAAATATAAACCGTCTCGATCACTTCTTGATTTGCTCAACACATAAAAAGTCGCATCCAAAAGAATTCCTGGTCCAAACAAATTCACCCGGTCAAGTCCGAAATCAACCATGGCATCGATATGAGTGTTTTCAATCATAAATTTACGCACATCTTCGAATGTTTTAATAAACATAAAGGTGTGCGGGTGAATCATGGCAATTTTCCCCTCTTCACCGACAAACTCATAACATCGCTTAATAAAAGTGGCATAGAGGTTCGTGTTAAATTTATTGGATTTCTTATAGTTATGGTCAATAAAAGTTTTTAACTCTGAGCCAAAATCCTTTGTATCGGTATAAGGCGGATTGGCCGTGGCTACATCATATTCGGTGCTGAGCAATTCCAGAAAAGTAATGGCGTCTTGGGTTTTACCTGCAAGGAAGGTGTTCCCCTTAGCTTTTGCATACTGCTCTACCGCTGTTTTAAGGTTGAATAAAAAGGTTTTGATGAATTCCTTTTGGTGTTCAATATCGATTGCAGTAAACAACCCCAATTGCACAGGTTTTCGCTCTACCCCCATTTCCTCATTACTGAATAGTTCTTGTTGTCCTGTACCCTGCTCCGCCTCAAGTGAACTGAGCTTAGCTTTGAGTTTTTCATCCAACCGGATCAACGAACCAAACTTATAGGCATACTGTAAGTCACTCCAGATATCGGCAATCAGCTCTTTCTGAAGCCGATTAAGTTCTGTACCACTCTCAAATATATGGCGGGTTTCCGCATAATTCGGCAGAAAGAAATCCGAGGAAACGACCTTAAATTTCAGGTTACCAATGGATCGGCGTTTTTTACGGGCTTTGATATAAAGTCCCAACTGCGCCAACTGAATGGCACGGTCATCCAGATCAATGCCGTGCAAATTATTCTCGATAATCAGCTTGGGAATATCGGCCTCATCATAATCAGCACCGTAGTTTTCTATCTGATCCAGATAGAGGGCATAAAAGAAATCAAAGGCATAAAGCAAAAAGTTTCCCGATCCGCAGGCCGGATCAATCAGCTTGATTTCAGGTAATGGTTTGGATTTTCGTTCTTGGGTTTTAGGCGCATTGGCAATTTTGTAGTGATCCTTGATTTCAGAATCTGGGTACATTTCCAGATACAGCTTACCCAAAGAGTTTTCAACCAGAAATTGCACGACCCAGCGCGGGGTGTAAACCTGCGATTGCAGCGAAACCTTGTCATATTCGGCCTTGGCTTTACTCTCTTTAAAAGCCGCCTTTTTAACGTTGTTATAACTCTCATAAAGCCAGCCAAGAATATCATCGCTCTGCCAGATATTGGCTTCCACCTGCGGGTCTTTTTCCACCGCATTAAAAGCATCGATAATATCGTTAAGACTAATCGCATCGGGTAACAGCGCGTAAGGGAACTCTTTGCTATATAAAGGCAAAGTTTCGCCCAAGATGTTAAAGGCGTGCTTGATATAGTCCCGGATGCCTTCCAGTTCTTCAGTGCGCATATCGGGGCGCATTTCCAGCCAGGCTTTATGGCCAAACGAACGGTCGCCATGCTCGGGTTGTTTGGTGATGACCGGTGGAAACAGACTGGCCGCTTCCATGACCTTGATTGCGGCAATACGGTTAAACAGCGTAAAGGTCAGTTCATCCAGTAACTTTTCACGGGCTTTTTGATAAGTGTGTGTCTCGCCTTCGTGGTTTTTTAGCATCTCATCAAAACGCAGGCGCTTGTCATGCAACGCTGTCGGCAATTTTTCCAGTTCAAGCTGTTTGCTTGCACCGATACCCAGTCGG
>CAIQND010000225.1 GCA_903873045.1 uncultured Methylococcaceae bacterium
AATTCCAACTTGCGGGTTCGTTCTTGAGTAATCAAAGACTGCAAGCCCCTGTTTTTTTGACCAGTCAAGGGCTTGTTCATAAGATACGTTAAGGTATCATTTCCTGCCATAAGTGTTAAGTGTTTGTATTAACAGGTCTTGATCCACATCAATGGGCAGGGTAGCGACACCGATTTTTGATAACAAAATCAGCCTGATTTGACCATTCACATTCTTTTTATCAACGGCCATTAATTCTAAAAATCGATCTGAATCCAGTTGTTCCGGTGGCTGGGTAGGTAGCTTGCATTTTTTAAACAGTGCGATAATTCTGTCGACATCGGCATCCGTTAACCAACCTTTTCTTCTGGACAGATCCGCCGCCTGGCAGGTGCCTATCGCCACGGCTTCACCATGAAGATAAGTGCCGTAACCTGCGCCTGTTTCAATGGCATGACCAAAGGTATGGCCTAAATTTAGGGTTGCCCTAATACCGGTTTCCGTTTCATCTTCTGAGACAATCTCGGCTTTATTAATACAGGAGCGTTCAATAGCGTAAGCCAGGGTTTGCTTGTCTCGAGCTAATAAAGCGTTGATATTAGTTTCCAGCCACTCAAAAAATTCAAGATCTCTGATCAAGCCATATTTAATAACTTCCGCCAAACCTGCGGATAATTGTCGATCATCCAGGGTATCCAACACATCGGCATCGGCGATAACACATTGGGGCTGATAAAAAGCGCCAATCATGTTTTTACCCAAGGGATGATTAACGCCGGTTTTGCCACCGACGGAAGAGTCAACTTGCGCCAATAAGGTGGTGGGTATTTGTACAAACGCAATGCCGCGCTGATAACATGCCGCTGCAAAGCCGCCCATATCACCTATAACGCCGCCACCTAAAGCAATCAAGGTCGCATTACGGCTAAATTTACCGGCCAGTAATTTGTCAAAAATATGCGTGACCGTTTCTAAAGTCTTAAATTGTTCACCATCAGGCAATATGACGGTTTCAACAGCAAATCCCTGCAAGTTATTTAAAACCTTGTCGAGGTACAAAGGGGCAATGGTAGTATTGGTTACCACCATGACTTGCCGAGCTTTGATATGTTGAGTGTAAAGTTCGGCTTGGTTTAATAAACCAGCGCCTATATAAATCGGGTAACTACGGTCACCCAACTCTACTTGTAATTTTTTCATCTGTGTTAACGATTGGCCGATCTGTATTCTTCCAGGATATGACTAACAACAGCTTTGCTTTGCATAACGCCGGTATCAATTATAAAATCCGCACAGGACAAATAAAGATGCTCACGTTGGGCAAACAAATCTTCTATACGCTCTTTGGGATTATCTGTTTTTAACAAAGGCCGTTGGGTATCCCGACGGGTTCGTTCCAATATCCGTTCTACTGAACATTGCAAATAGACAATAAAACCGTTTTCTTTTAAGAGTCGGCGGTTTTCGTCGCGTAAAATGGCACCGCCACCGGTAGCCAGTACGATGCCGTCTAATTCCGTCAGTTGCTGAATCATTTTTTGTTCGCGATCTCTGAAGCCTTCTTCGCCTTCAAATTCAAAAATAGTGGGAATATC
>CAIQND010000226.1 GCA_903873045.1 uncultured Methylococcaceae bacterium
TACAGAATTTTCATTGTTTAAACAGGCTTAAATGCTTTTATTGAAAGGTCTTTCAAAACTTGATAGTGCTTTACATTGCCTGTAAAAATATCAAGCCCATTCGCCACAGCTGTCGCACTAATTAAAGCATCAGCCAGTTGCATTGAATGACTTAAATAATGGTGTTCAACATAAAACAAAGCTTTGGCTGAAATATCTTCGGAAATATACAGTACGGTTGCATTCCAGAGCCTTAACGCCCGCCTTAGGGCAATAAGCTCCTGCTTATTTCGCATCCCCTGAACCAGCTCGATATAAGTCACCACCGAAATAAAAAAACCGGATAATGCTTCTATTTCCTGCCGTGCCTTGTTGTTGCCTTTTAAGTACCAAATCAGCACATCCGTATCAACCAGCATCAAATCCCCTGCCTTTTCTCAAATTCTGCACATACTCTTCTACAGATTCAATATCCATACGATCCGCCCATATCCCGAACAATTCATTATTATCCGGAGCTGTGGGCTTAGCCGTTTTTTCATAAGGCACAAGCCGGGCGCAAGGCTTGCCTCTAAAGGTAATCACAACATCTTCTCCCCTGCTTACAGCGTCAAGCAGTTCTTTTGAATGAACCCGAAGATCCTTGGCAGTTGCTTTCATAGTGACATCTCACGTTAAGTTATCGCTGCAAAGTATGAACTTAATCACGTTAATCGTCAATTTACCCGAAGCAACACAAAAAAGGAGAAGTTTTACTAAAGCGTGACGGGGTTTGCAACCCGTCACTCACGTTTTGAAATCTATTGAAGCCTTTAAACTCGATGTTCAAGTTTTTATTCATTGATTTTAAAAAATGATGCCGGTGAGTCTATCGAATCATGGCTGAGACCAGACAGCCAACCTAGTGACGAGCTATAGTCGCGACGTGGGCGTCGGTCACACGGTGGGAGCGACGCCCACGTCGCGACTAACGAAAGCATATCGATTTATCCGGGATTGCCTCAGTCAAGCTAAAAAAACTGGAACAAGGAGTTAAACGTTTCGGTTCTGCTATCTCTTCACCCTTCGTAATGGTATCGACAGGCAATGATGGTCAGGTGCTCATCATTCACGGCATAAACCAGTCGGTTTGCTTCGTCAATGCGTCTTGACCAAAAACCTGACAAGTTTTCTCTTAGTGCTTCCGGCTTGCCCATGCCATCAAACGGCGTCCTTTTCGTGTCAGCAATTAACTTATTGATACGTTTTAAAGTTTTTTTATCTTGTCCTTGCCAGTATAAATAGTCAGCATAAGCTGCATCCGTCCAGGCCAACTTTCTAGTCATCCATCATATCCCGCTCTTTGCTGTTGCCTGTTTTGTATTGCTCAATAGACTTGGCAAGATGCGCTGCATTCGCGGGTGATTTTAGCAAATGCACGGTCTCCATTAAACTGGTGTAATAATCCATGGACATAATAACCGCATTCTCGGCATCGCGACGGGTAATCACCGTACAATCGGCATCATTAACGACCCCATCAAGCACAGATTTCAAGCTGCTTCTTGCCTGGGTAAAGGAAATAATACGCATCACACACCTCTTGTGTACTTAAAGTGGTACAAGTCTAATACAAAAAGATTCAACGTTCAAATAATACTTTGCCTTTTGCA
>CAIQND010000227.1 GCA_903873045.1 uncultured Methylococcaceae bacterium
GACTGATCCCAAGCTGGCCCGAATGCTGATTGCTGCGGCGCATGAGCATTGCTTGACTGAAGTTGCCATTATTGTCTCCGCGTTAAGCGTACAGGATCCGCGCGAAAAACCGGCTGATAAAATGCAGCAAGCCGATGCCAAACATGTGGCTTTTCGTCATCCTGAATCTGATTTTTTAACGGTACTTAACATCTGGAATACCTTTGAAGAACAAAAGAAACATTTATCTAATAGTAAACTGCGCAAATATTGTAGCGATAATTTTCTGTCCTACATCAGGATGCGCGAGTGGTTTGATATTCATGCCCAGATTATGCAGGTGGTTAAAGGCGATTTAAAAATACACCCGAACACGGATGATGCGGGTTATGAAAAAATCCATCGCGCTTTGTTACCGGGCTTGTTATCCAATATTGGTTTTCGGCATGAATCCCACGAATATTTGGGCGCACGCGGTTTAAAATTCTTTATTTTTCCGGGATCAGGGCTACACAAATTAAAACCCAAATGGATAATGGCCGCCGAGCAAGTTGAAACCAGTAAGGTTTATGCCCGCAATGTCGCCAGAATTGAACCGGAATGGATAGAACAATGCGCGGCGCATTTGGTTAAGCATAACTATTATGATCCGTATTGGGAAAAGAAATCAGCGCGTTGCAGGGTGTCGGCAAGAACCTTGTTATATGGTTTGACGTTGCAGGCAGGGCGCAAGATCCCTTATGATCATGTTGACCCCAAAGCGGCTCGAGAGATTTTTATCCGCTCGGCGCTGGTTGATCATGATTACCACAGTAACGCGCCTTTTTACGTTGCCAATCAAAAATTGTTGGAAGAAGTGGGCATTATCCAGCATAAAGGCCGCCGGGTTGATTTGGTTGAAGATGAACAATGGCTTTATCAGTTTTATGATAATAAATTGCCGCCCGAGATTTTCAGTGGCGTTACTCTGGATACCTGGCGTAAAACCGTCGAGCGTACCGATCCCAAATTGCTGTTTTTAACGAAAGAGGATTTAACAAGGGAACAGGAAGCAGACTATGTCAATGAATGGGATTTTCCGGACACATTCCCACGCGGGAGCATGGGAACGAGAGTTAATTTTACGATTGCCCTGCAATACCGGTTTGAGCCGGGTCATAATGAAGATGGGGTAACGGCAATCATTCCTGTGCATCAATTAAATCAGCTTTCTCAAGCGGCGTTTGATTGGTTGGTACCCGGTTTATTAGAGGAAAAATGTGTCGCCTTGATTAAATCGCTGCCCAAGAACATTAGAAAACATTTTGTTCCCGTACCGCAAACCGTTAAACAGTGCCTGGAAATTGAGCCTGATTTTAAAGGATTGGTACAGGAATGGTTGGGCAACCGGCTACGAAAATTAACGGGTGAAGCCATCCCGCTTAATGCCTGGAGTTTGGATGGTTTAACGGATCATTTAAAGATGAATTTTAGAGTCATCGATGATCAGGGTAACTTGCTGGATTACGGTCGGGATTTGAAAAAATTACAGCTTAAGTATGCGCTTAAAGCTGAAGACAGTTTTGATCAGATAGCGACGGATGAATTAAGTTATACGGGCTGTATTCAGTGGGCCTTTGATGATCTGCCCGAGACTTATCAGTTTATTCAGAAAGGCCAAACTTTCATTGGTTTTCCGGCCATTATTGATGAAGGTGATGCGGTTGGCGTACGTATTTTTGACACAGAACAGAAAGCTGCGCTCCAGCACCAGTCGGGCTTGATGCGTTTGCTTCAGTTGCAATTACGTAAAGAATGCACTTATATACTCAAAAATATGCCGCAGTCAGCGATGGCAGAGTTAACCTATAATCGTTTACCCAAACATCCGGTTATACCCACTTTGTCGAGTGGAAATTTGGGAGCAAGTGCCTCTTATAAAGAAGATATGCTGTTTTTGATTTTTTATAGCGTATTTATTGAAGGTAAAAACCTGCGCACTCAAGAGGCTTTTGAGCAAAATTTACAGCAACACAAGTCAGAGTTAATGGGTGTCTCTAATGATGCCGGAAAATTGGCTTTGGAAATTATGGCGCATTATGGCGACATAAAAAAGACTGTCGCTCGTATTTTAAAAGCCACTGATCCTTTGGCTGTCGATATTAATGAGCAATTGGATTTACTGGTTTATGTCGGTTTTATCCGCAATACCCCTTACCAGGCGCTTAAAGCCATTCCTCGTTATCTCAAGGCAATACACTATCGTCTGGATAAGATTGATAATAATCTGCAAAAAATCCAGGAAGTCAGACGTTATTCAACGCGTTTTTGGAATGACATCGAGAAAAAAGCGAAAAAAGATTTGGTTATTCCTGAACAAGATCCTTTCCGTTGGGCTCTTGAAGAATTCAGGGTTTCGGTGTTTGCCCAGCAACTTAAAACCGCTTATCCGGTTTCCGTAAAACGCATGGATAAGCTTTGGGATGAACGCGGGTAAAGCTTAAAAGATTTTCACCACGAAGACACGAAGTTATATTTTTTTTCTTCTTGTCCTTCGTGTCTTCGTGGTGAATAAATGGGTGATTGTACACAGAAAAAATCAATGATTTAGGATTGTTTTCATTGTCGTTCATTAGAGTGCTTAGTGTTACCTAAGGGCTGTAAAAAAACCGTAACTAAGCAATAAGGAAACATCCCGTTGGGATGAAGCCAAAGATTAGGAAGGGGTCTGCATCCCCTCCCTAATCCGCGCCCGATAAAGCAATAATCGCTTGCGCGTATTATTGCGGGGCGCTCCTTTCGGCCTAAAGGCCGAGGTCTTAAACCAGCAAGGAAGATTGATAAAAATATCTGACAGATTGTCTTGTTTTTATACAATTTAACAAAACTGTAATAAAAACGGCTGTTAACAGCCAGATATCACAGTCTACACACAGAGTTACCCACAGGTTTTGTGGGTAACTGTCGAACCGCTTGTTTAGTGTTCTGTAGGGGCAAACCCTTGCGGTTGCCCTGATCACACCGTGGCCTTAAAGGGCAGGCGTAAAGCCCGCCCCCTTACGAAACGAAAAAACATAAAGCATTCACCAGGAAGACACGAAGAAAAGCAAAAACGGTCCAGGTCTGCATTCCCAAGCCGGAGATTGGGAACGAGTACGGTTTCCCAATGGCAGTTGTTTTTAGGTCATGATGTCGGTGTTCTTCGCCGTTACGCCCAATAAAGCCTGCAAGGACTCTACAAAAATCATTAGGGGTCGCCTTAACTGTTTTTGTAAGTGCCCAATTAATAGCCCCAAGCCTGCAATAAGCTTTAGTAAGCGGCCAACAAGTTTTCTGGAGCTCGTAAACTTGTATGGTGAGTGTGTTAACACTATTTGTGGTCGCCCTAATTGTTTTTAGGCGCTCCCTGACAGCCATAACAAGCGGGTAATAACCGTTAGGGCACACACTATAATAATTTGCTTGACAGCTAGCGCTTAAAAGGATTAACTTAGCCGCTAGAAAACAAGGCTTGGCATTCTCGGCAACGCTGCCCGCTCTGCCAACCGCTTCCTAATCACTGAAAACTTCATTTAATTATCCGGCTGGAGTCTGCCTGTTATTATGAGCGTCAATAGTTTTTTCCCTACCACTGAGACCGGACAACTTGTCTGGCTTACCCATTATTCTTTAAAGCTCCCTGTTAACGGGCCGCTGTGCGGCATCAGTGCCGAGGAGATAATCCAGACTCAGACTGACATACTTTATTACCTCTGGCTGTTGCAAGAGTGGCATCCTGCTACCCAGCGGGATGCCAAGGAAGCGACTGCGTATAAACAGCTGATGATAGGAGGTAATGGCAGCGGCACAACGGAGTATCCCAAACCGACTGTCTTTCCCAATCCACCCCCTGCGCCTGCGCCCGGTATCCAAAAACGTCTTTTCAGCCAGATTGCCCGTATTAAGGCCAGCCTTAATTATAATGAGGCTATCGGTAAAGATCTGGGTGTTATTGCTATACAAGATAATGTTGAACATTGGGTTCCCGAGTTTTCCCTTATCGTAGAAATGGGGCTTGATGTAACCCAAGTGCGCATCGATTTTACTAAATACGGTCACGATGGTATCTGGATTGAAAGCCGAATCAACGGCGGTGAGTGGGCTTTTTTAGCCATTGACACGGTTAAGCCTTATCTGGATGTGCGTCCACTCGCGTCCGGCAATACCCACGAAACCCGTGAATATAGAATGCGTTGGTGGGACAAAAGCGAAGCGCATGGCGAATGGACCGGCGTACAAAAAGCAGTGTTGGGCTTGTAATCGGTAA
>CAIQND010000228.1 GCA_903873045.1 uncultured Methylococcaceae bacterium
AGTCATTGATTTTTCGTTTTATGATAACGATTTAGAGAGAGTTAAGAGCGTAAAAAATGCTATTTTATGCTTTTCAATAATTATAACTTATTGACTTGATTAGCATTTATTATATCGCATATCCTAGTTCGACAGGCTAGGTCTGTCCCGTGTTAAGTTGATGGCTTAAATTCAAATACTTAAAACCCCTCTCCCTTCATCCCCACAAAAAGAGTCCTTCACCATGAATCAAGTAATCGCGCCAGTCAAAAATTTATTAGTTATCGATAGCCAGGTTAGTGACTGGCAAAGCTTGGCCACCGGTGTCGGCACCGATACGGCTGTGTTAATTCTGGATTCGGGTTCTGACGGACTCACGCAAATCAGCGATTACCTGACGACCTTAGCCGCAAGCACACCCGATTTTGTACCGCTGCAAAGTCTGCAAATTATTTCTCACGGCAGTGCGGGCAGTTTGTTGTTGGGGTCAAGCACCTTAACTACTGCCAATTTAAAGCAATACACCAGCCAACTGGCCAGTATTGGCAGCAGCTTGACGGCAACGGGGGATATTTTGTTGTATGGATGTAATGCTGGCCAAGGTGATGTGGGTCAGCAATTCGTTAATAATATGGCTCAACTGTCCGGGGCTGATGTGGCAGCGTCAACCAATCTGACCGGCTCGACTGCATTGGGCGGCGATTGGATGTTGGAATATAACAGCGGCAACATTGAAGCGGCTAGTTTGGTATACAGTCAATATGCTTCCACCCTAAGTGTTTATGTTTCCAGCCAAAATGTTACCTTAACCGCTATCGGATGTGACTGTTATTGCGGGCAACACTCCGGCAGAAGGCGGTGCTGCCGGGACTTTTAAAATTAACTTGGATAGTCCTTCGTCGGCGGGTGGTTTAACCATTAATTATAATTTGTCGGGTACTGCAACCTTAAATGCGGATTATACGGTTACGGCAGGGAACAATATAACGGCTGTAAGTGCTGGTAGCTTTACCATTGCTGCGGGGCAAACTACGGCAGAATTAACGATTAATGCTGGCAATGATAGTGTTGCTGACCCCAATGAAACAATTAGGCTGGATTTAACTTCAAGCCCAGGTTATCAACCTGTTATAGAGTGGCTTAGAAGTAAAGCAACATAAAGCGCCCTCTCCCTCTGGGAGAGGGCTGGGGTGAGGGTGGGCGAATGCAGCCCTGACGCATAACCCCATGCGTCCAGAAAACCAATCTATCCAACACATAGCATTACTCCAGGAAAAATTTCATTGCACGAGTATTTGACTCACAATACGGACGACTTTGGAGACGGGACGAAAAATAATTGGCTCTTCTGACTTTGGCGTGATCAATAAAATAGTTAAAAAACAATATGATACACCTATTAATCACTTGGCAGATTCTAAAATAATAACCACTTTTTCGTTTTTGTAATCTTGCTAACTGATTGTTTTATCGAAGAATTAATAAATGCCTCCCCTGTTACAGCGTTTTAGGTGCTAAAAAATGGTTACAGTGCATATCCACAGATTTTAAAAATATATCATAACCATTTGATTTTTTTGATATTACTGGATCACGCCAAAGTCAGAAGACCCAAATAATTACCTTTTGATATGATTTACCAAATCGCGAGGCGCAACTATCCAAGAGGTCGTTTTATACCCCTGAAATACCCTCACCCACTGAAAAACTATTCGAGCTGCAAGTGAAATGGCTGCGCTAAGAACTGCGCCACC
>CAIQND010000229.1 GCA_903873045.1 uncultured Methylococcaceae bacterium
ACTTGATCAATATCTTGGTGTATTAAGTCTTCCAAATGACGATTTAAGGCTTCTTTTAAATTTAAGGCAATCATTTTAAAGTTTCTATGACCGCCCCCTAAAGGCTCTCTAACCACTTCATCCAGAAAACCTTGTTCACGGACACGGTCAGAGGTAATACCCATCGCTTCGGCGGCTAATGGTGACTTATCAGTACTTTTCCACAAAATAGAGGCACAACCTTCCGGTGAAATAACCGAATAAGTACTGTATTCCAGCATGATTAACCGGTCACCCACACCAATCGCCAATGCACCACCCGAACCCCCTTCACCGATAATGGTGCAAATAATAGGCGTTTTTAGTTTAGCCATTTCAAACAGGTTTCTGGCAATGGCTTCACTTTGTCCACGCTCTTCGGCACCGATACCGGGATAAGCGCCCGGGGTATCGATTAAACAAATAACCGGAATTTTAAAACGCTCCGCCATTTTCATAACGCGCAAGGCTTTGCGATAACCTTCAGGGCGTGGCATACCAAAGTTACGATAAATTTTTTCTTTGGTATCGCGGCCTTTTTGATGACCAATGATCATGACCGGCAACCCGTCCAGACGCGCCAATCCGCACACAATAGCCGGATCATCCGCATAAGTCCTGTCACCATGCAACTCATGAAAATCAGTAAAAATATGCTCAACATAATCCAGCGTATAAGGTCGCCCTGGATGCCTTGATAATTGAGAAATTTGCCAATCAGAAAGATTACTAAAAATAGATTCCGTCAGCGCCTGACTTCTATCCTCCAGTTGCTTAAGTGCATCGGAAATATTTATTTTATTATCGAACTCTACATTGCGGAGTTCTTTTATTTTCGCTTCTAATTCAGCGATCGGTTGTTCAAAATCGAGAAATTTTAGGTCCATGGAAACATGATCAAAGCAGTGAGATTAAAAGGTATTTTATAGAAATCCAGCAATTAATTCTAAATTAATTCAGTATTTAATAATCATCAACCACCTTTATACCCATTTTTATAGTAAACTTGCCCGATCAGCCACATAAACAGAGCGACCTATTTAAGGCAGAACAGCACAGACAAAGCGTTTCGAGACAAGCCTTTAAGCCACTCGTGGTGAGCCAGTCGAACCATCAACCCAACAACTTCTCTTAACTTATGTTTACAATTACCAAAGAAGTTTATTTTTGCTACGGGCATCGATTAATGAATCATCCCGGTAAATGTCGTAATTTACACGGCCACAGTGTCAAAGCATCTATTTCAATACAACAGGAACAGCTCAGTGATCAAGGCATGGTCTGCGATTTTTCTGATATTAAAGACTGCGTAGAAGCTTACATTGACAACGTCCTTGATCATAACTTTTTGCTCCATAAGGATGATCCTATTATCCCGATGCTGATAGAAAACAATGAACGTTTTCTTGCCCTTGATGAGCATCCCACCGCCGAAGTCTTAAGTAAAATGATTTACCAACATTTAAAACAAGCCGGTTTTAACGTTGCCCAAGTTGTATTATGGGAAACGGCCAGTGCCCATGCCTGCTACCGGGAAAGCTGACATAACCCATGAGCTTTGTTAATCCGGTCAACAAATCATACTGCCTGGAACAAATCTGCGAATCCAACTACCAAAAGCTGCTTCAGTTAATTCCGGATTTACTTAACCTTAAAGAAACCGCGATAGGGCTTGCACACCACAACACCACCCTTCATATAACCGTTATTGAAAGCACGCCCTACACAATGACGGTTGAACTTAACCATTGTTTTAACAAGAACCGGGATGAATTTCTGGAACCCGCCGTCAAAATACGCATTTATTTGGACGCACAATTGGCTGAAGTATTAAGTGATCATGCCCGCGCCAGCGTAGCGCAAGTCTTTAAAAATCCTGGTTTAAGCAAGGAAATAATGAATTACAAATGGCGCTTGAATTATTTCCTGCAAAAATGGCTGGATCACTGTTTAAAAAAAGATTATCAATTTAGCAAAACAGGTGATTGCGTTGCGTTAAGCTGAATGACATCTGTTATAACAAGTAGCTTTGAGTGAAGTTGTAACAGCTATTTATTTTATTTTTAAATTACAGGTCTAACCCAATGATTCAAGACGAAATTATCAATGAATTACAATATATTCCAGAAGCCAAGCTCTTCGAGCTTTACGACCTTATTCATTATTTTAGACTAGGCCTGACTAGCGAGACAGAAAAACAAGCGACTAAAGATGAAGATATTAAGATAGACACTGCGATGTGTTTAACGACCTTGGAAAAAATAAAAAAGGGAGACTTTTCCGGCTTCACAGAAATTGAGGACATAGAGTCGCATATTCAAGATTTAAAAAATGAGATTAATTAAAGACGAAAATTATCAACGCAAAGAACGCAAGTTTTTTAAAAAACAACCTCAATTACTTGATAAATATGCCGAGGTTTTAACAAAATTAAAAATAAATCCGTTTGATCCTTCATTAAAAATGCATAAGTTAAAAGGCGAGTTAGGGGAATTTCATTCCTGTAGCCTAAGGTATGAATACCGTATTATTTGTACCTTCATCATTCAAAATGAAACTATTATTTTGGTCGATATAGGCAGCCATAACGATGTTTATTAACTCGTTATTATAAAAAAACAAGACCATGATCACTTTGTAATTATTTAGCCTCTTTATTTGGACGCACAACTGGCTGAAGTATTAAGTGATCATGCCCGCGCCAGCGTAGCGCAAGTCTTTAAAAATCCTGGTTTAAGCAAGGAAATAATGAATTACAAATGGCGCTTGAATTATTTTCTGCAAAAATGGCTGGATCACTGTTTAAAAAAAGACTATCAATTTAGAAAAACAGTCGATTGCGTTGCCTTAAGCTGAACAAAATCTGCTATAGCTCATAGCCTTGATGTCACGTAATAAAATCGAGGTATTCGGTGTTGATAAATCCTCGATTTCGCTTTACTGTATCGCGGCTACTTGCTAATCGTCTGGTAAATTTTGGCGTTAAATTCAATTTAATCAAAAGCGGACGTAAAACTTACTCAGCTTCATATTTCATCGCCTTGCTTTAAATAGTTACCGACAACATTTAAGCCTCTTGTTCGGTAATATTCGGGGGCATTTAATTTGACTCTATCTAGTTTCTTAACTTTTGTCATCGAACTGCCATCTCTCGATTGCATGACCTGAATGCCTTGTGTGGTTTTTTTGGTGCTAACTAATGAAATTTTTTCAGTGTTAAAAACAATAACTTTGTTTTTATTACTTACTGCAACTAAATCAATATCCTTTTCAATAACCTCAATAAAGATTAACTTCGACTCGCCATTAATAGCATTTTTTAATTTCTTTCGATTTTGTTCAGTTTGGTAACATGAAAGAGCAATCTTACCGACTTTCCCATTTTCAAATGCGACCAATAAATAATCCGAATAATTGTCTATTCGAATTAAGTGAGTTAACCTCTCCCCATCTGCCAACTCAAGCTTTTCTTTCGCATTTGTTTGATTAACGCCTTTAATCTTATAGACTTGCTGCATTGATGTAAAAGCCAAAAAATCAGAAAGGGATGGATTATTTTGCAAAGTCTTTATCTTACTTTTTACTGGCTCTAAATCTTTTGTTACAGAACTTAACTTATTTGTAGCTTCCTTATCAAATATATCGATTTGTTCCCCTAGAATATCGATCAAAACACCTGATTTTTTATTAGATACTGGTTTTGTTGTTTTAATAATAACAATATTGGTTTTTTCAGTGCTACCTATACTAGCATCTATAATAGGCAACTCTTGCTTTTTAATGTCATTTTTAGCTAACAGTACCCAAAGCGGCTCTAATGCTTTAATGCGATTAGAATAATACTCAGATCCTCTAACTCTAAAAAACTGCCAACCACAACGCTCTAAATCCCTTTGACGCATCAAGTCATTTACATATTCTGCTGCGGTGTGATATATATCACCATCACATTCAACCGCAATTTTTACTCCATTTGGCAAAAGAACGACCAAGTCAATTCTGTACTTTCCATTCGCTACATTGTATTGAGGAATCACACTGTAATTTCTTGTAACAATGTCGTTAAATACGTCTACCTCAAACCAACTATCAAAAGGTGCAGGTTGTTGGCCACGAACTCTAGGTATAAGGGAATAAATTGGTTTTTGTTGGTCGTTATAATTAAGAAAATGATTAAGTAGTTTGTAACGTAAGTCATCTGTCTTTAACTTACTCAATGGCACAGAATGAAACAACCAAATTTGTTCTTTAGCACGACTTACAGCAACATTAAATCGCCTTTCATCTGCTTTATCTGTCAAAGCTCTTCTATTGTGATTATGGGCGGTAACCAAACTCAAGAACATCACATCTCTTTCATCACCTTGAAAACTAGCCGAATTACCGCAAATAATGTCACGCTGGTTGTATTTGACCTCACCAATTTTTTTTAAAATTAAATTATTGATTAAATCAGCCTGACTGTTGCCTTGCAAAGTAATGACGCCAAAAGTTTTTCCTATATATTTCTCATCGTTTACAAGTTCGGCTATCTTGTCAGCAATCCCTTTAGCCTCTACCTCATTAGTGATATTAGGATAGGTACCATCAATATAGCCATGTTGACAATAAACCGCTTGTAAAGGCTCCAGCCTATTTTCTGAATATTGTTTTAAGGGATATAAGCTAATTCCTTGTGGGGCATAAAACCATTTATTACAGAATTCAATTATCTCCGGCATACACCTAAAATGTTCACGTAATACCGTCATGCCATTACAAAATAACTTTGCATGATCAAAAAAACTAAAATCAGTACCGAAAAAATTGGCAAAAGGTATATTTTGTAAGTGACGTTGTATATGCGGTATCATTTGGCCATCACTGATACCAATATATTCAGGTGATGTTTGCTTATCATCACCCACGATAATTATATTTTTTGAAATATACAGTAAAAAAATAGCATCAGAACCCAGTTGGCTAGCTTCATCAATAATGACATAGTCATACATACCCTGTTCGGGTTTTATAGTTTCAACAACCTTATATAAGGGCATAACCCAACAAGGAACAGAATCTTTGCACTTCTCCATTTGTTTTTGTGCTTCTCTTTGAAATCTTATGGCTTTTTTACCTACTCCAGTTTTGCCAATTTTATCTTGAGCCAGTACCCATGCTTTCAAATACTTAGGTAATGAAGAATCTGAACTTAATCGCTCCAGCACACTTAGCCATGCTTTTTTTGCGCCAATTTCAGAAATTAATTTTTCTTCCTGTTGTTCTAATGCAGTCAGATTATTAAAAAGATCCGACTCATAATCTTCATTTAATAATTTGGTTATTTCTGTAAAGGCATGCTTAAAATAGATGGCATCATTAATATGTAAAATATTGGAACTATCAAAAGGTAATCATTCACACCCCACTCCCACAAGCAGGCAACTGATGCACAGGAAGTCCCGCTCGTCTGCTGGCAATCACCTCTGCCAAGTAACGCCAAGGTGAGCATTGGCGTATCCGACACGTCTCAATGACGCTGGCAAGA
>CAIQND010000230.1 GCA_903873045.1 uncultured Methylococcaceae bacterium
ATATTTATCGATGAAGCGTTGCCGGGTGAAGAAGTCGAGTTTATTTATACCGACAGCCGTAAAGATTATGCAGAAGGCAAAGTGGTTACGCTGCTAAGTCGGGCGGCTGACAGGGTTGATGCCTTATGCCCCCATTATGGCGTTTGCGGCGGTTGCAGTTTTCAGCATGTCGAATCGACGGCACAAATCAGAATCAAGCAAGAGCTACTGGCTGAACAATTTAAACGCATCGGCAAAGTTGAGATGCCTGAATTATGGGAACCTTTAGCGGGGCCGCATTGGGGTTATCGTCGCAAAGCGCGTATGGGCGTTAAATATGTAGCCAAAAAAAATCGCGTGTTGGTAGGTTTTAGAGAAAGACGGCATCCCTATTTGGCTGAAATTGACAGTTGTATTGTGATGCATCCGATAGTCGGCACAAAGTTATTGGCATTGGGTGAAATGATTGCCGAATTGACCATCAGGGACAAAATCCCCCAGATAGAAGTGGCCATTGGTGATGACCAATGCGTGCTGTCTATTCGTGTACTGGAACCCCCCACCGATGCCGACAAGGAACTGATGCGGACTTTTGGTCATGCCCATAATATGAGTTTGTGCCTACAATCCAAAGGTCCGGATACGATTGTACCACTGGACGGCGAGCCGGAAATTATACCGACTTATGCGCTGCCTGATCAGAATTTGGAATTTAAGTTTAAACCCGCCATGTTTACCCAGGTTAATTATGAAATTAACAAGCAAATGATTAACCGGGTGCTGGAGACGTTAAATCTTAATGAAAACGATACTGTGCTGGATTTATTTTGTGGTCTGGGTAATTTCACTTTGCCGATGGCGAAATTTGCCGGACGGGTCGTTGGAGTAGAAGGTGATCAACCGTTGGTAAATCATGCCAAAGAAAATGCGCGTCATAATGGCATCACCAATGTTGAATTTTATGCCGCCGATTTAAGCAAAGATTTAAGCGATCAACCTTGGGCTAATCAAAAGTATAACAAGATTATGCTGGACCCTTCCAGAGCCGGTGCCTCTGAAGTTTTGCAACATTTTAAAAAATGGCAGCCAGAACAAATTGTTTATGTATCCTGTAATCCATCAACACTCGCCCGTGACGCGGGAATCCTGGTTAACGAACTGGGTTATAAACTGGTTAAAGCTGGAGTAATGGATATGTTTCCACAAACAGGTCATGTGGAATCGATAGCCTTGTTTGAAAAGTAAATAACGCTCAGGCACAAAAAACAGCACGTCGCCTCGATGTAGCAAAGCACTATCGAGGCTATGTGCTGTTTTGTAGGGTACAATCCATAATCTTCCAAGTTTAACCTTTAAAAGCCATCTAATCATGCACTGGGTTGTATGGTTTGTGTGTTTTTTAATGAAAATATAACGGAGAATTAATATGAGTGGAAAAAACGGTATAGAACCCTCATTAGATAATCAAACACCACAGCTTGATCGTAATAGCTTGGTGAATACGGTACGTAAATGGGGCGATGTCAGTACAGATGGCATATTGGATGCCAAATGCCAAATTTTTACCGATCCACACATTGACGGTCTCATTGGCTATCGCATTGAAGCTGGTAACGCCGTTGTTTTTGGTGATCCGGTATGTGCCGCAGCAGACAAGCCACGACTAGCCAAAGCATTTCAACAGTTTTGCCGGGATCAGAAAATTGGCGTGGTTTATCTTATTGTGTCAGAAGAGTTTGCCAACTGGGCCGCTCAAAATATGCGTTCTGTTTTGATTGATTTTGCCGAGAGATTTGAATTAAATCCCCAGAGTAATCCCGTTGACCACACTGGATCAAATCCCGGTTTAGTCCGTAAAAAAGTAAGGCATGCCCTGAAAGAAGGTGCTTTTGTACAAGAATATTTAGGTGATGATCTTGCCATTGAAAAAGCGATAGAGAGCGTTGCAATAACCTGGCAAAAAGCACGGCTGGGGCCACAGGTTTTTTTAGCTCAATTTACGTTTTTTAATGATCGCGTAGGCAAGCGCTGGTTCTATGCCAAACAAGGCGAGAAAATAGTAGGCATGTTAATACTCAACCAACTGCAAGCGCAAAATGGATGGTTTTTAAATAACGTCATGATCACCAAAGACGCGCCTCATGGTATCTCGGAATTATTGGTTATCTCGACGCTACAAGCCTTGGCAAAGGAGCAGTGTCAGTCAGTGATAATAGGCCCTGTTCCGAGGCAACAGTTGGGTAAGATAAGCGGGCTAGGTCGATTTTCAGAAATAATCACCCGCTGGGTATATAAGCTGGCAAAGAATATTTTTAACCTCGGCGGTCATGAAGCCTTCTGGGGGAAATTTCAGCCGACAATTTATCCCTCTTATTTGCTGTTTCCTGAAAAAAACCTGTCATTTTCAAGTATAAAAGCGCTTCTGAAAGCACTGAATGTCCATGGTTAAAAAGTAGATTGTCGATAGCACAATTTATGCGGATTAATGTAGGGTGCAAATTCCGTTTAGACAGGGTTCAGCTTTTGGCATGTTAATTTGGAGGTCAGACAAAGCCTGATCTCCACAAATTTATCGATGGACTATTAATGCGTTAGTTATAATACGCCGTGTATTTTAAACTTTCTGGCGTTATATCCACTGTGTTTGCATCATCAAAATAGCACTGACAAACTCACGCACGACTAAATAGAGAATTAAACACACAAAGCAATACATGAAACATTAACAAACGAGTGATAAACTGGTTTCAACTTAAATAATGCCTAACTTAATAACCCACTGATAGCTGCTACCGAATGGCTAATACTCAAATCTTTTCCCCTACTGTTCCTCAATCAAAAGACCAGGCTGTTATTTGGACAGGTTTAACCGGTTGCGGTGATTCTCTGGCGTTGGCGTCTGCCATTAAAAATGAAAATCGTCTGTTTGTGATTGTTACACCTGACAATCAAACGGCCTTGCGTCTTGAACATGAATTGGCGTTTTTTTTGCAAGGCGAGTATCCGATTTTGCAGTTTCCCGATTGGGAAACCTTGCCTTACGATGTTTTTTCACCGTTGCCGGAAATTATTTCCGAGCGTTTAAAAGCGCTGGCTTTATTGCCACAGGTAAAACGGGGCGCTCTGGTGGTTTCGGTAACCACATTAATGCATCGGTTGGCACCGAGAGAACATGTTTTAGCCAATAGTTTTTCTATTAAAGTGGGCGATGATTTCAATCTGGAGCTGAATAGAATCAAGCTGGAAAGCGTTGGTTATCAATGCGTGTCGCAAGTTTATCAACATGCCGAGTTTGCGGTTAGAGGTGCGATTGTTGATTTATTTCCGATGGGCAGTAAATTACCTTTTCGCATTGAATTGTTTGATGAAGACATTGAATCGATTCGCACGTTTGATCCTGAAACCCAACGCTCACTGGAAAAAATTAACCAGATTCAGTTATTTCCGGCACGGGAATTTCCGCTTACGGATGAGTCTATCAAACATTTTCGGCAGGCTTTTAGAGACACTTTTCCGGAAGTGTCACCCAAAAATACCATGTATGTCGATGTCAGCAAAGGCATTACGCCCAATGGGATTGAATACTATTTGCCGTTGTTTGTAGAACAAACGGCAACCTTGTTTGATTATTTGCCGTCAACAGCGGTTTTGGTGGTGTCAGAAACATTCGACGCCACCGCGCAGGCTTTTTATGCCGAAGCCGACGAACGTTTTCAGCAACGGAAATACGATAGCGAAAGACCTATATTAAAGCCTGAACAGCTGTTTTTGTCGGCTGAGGAATTGGCCCAAAGAACGGATGTATTCTCGCGTATTACGCTGGGTAATAAAGAGACGGTCGATAGTGTCGCTTTCACCTGTCATCCGTTGCCCAATTTAACGCTGGATGCCAAGCTCAGTGAGCCTGCCAAGGCTTTACAGCAATTTATTAACGCATTTTCCGGCAAAATTTTATTTGTTGCCGAATCGGCAGGGCGACGGGAAGGCCTGATTGACAAGTTAAGAGCGTTTAAAATCAGCGTTAAACAGGTCGATAGTTGGCAGGCATTTTTAAAGTCCGAGGTGTCGCCTTGTATGCTGGTTGCGCCGATGGAATACGGTTTATGGCTAGAGGCTGAGCAAAATAAATCGCCCGCCATTGCCATTATCACGGAAAGTCTGCTGTCCGGTGAAAAAGTGTTGCAACGGCGAAGAAGGCGTCAATCCGGGGCGCGTGAACTGGAAAATATTGTCAACAATCTGAATGAGTTGACGATAGGCGCACCGGTGGTGCATCAAGAACATGGCGTAGGTCGTTACCTGGGCTTGCAAACCCTTGAAGTGGGCGGCATTAAGGCGGAATTTTTGACGCTGGAATACGCCCAGAACGACAAACTGTATGTCCCCGTTTCTTCATTACATGTGATTGGCCGTTACTCGGGCGTAAGTCCGGAAAATGCACCGTTGCATAAGCTGGGCGGTGATCAGTGGGGAAAACTCAAGAAAAAAGCCATTGCACGCATTCGGGATGTTGCCGCCGAATTATTGGAAATTCATGCCAAAAGAGCGCTGAAGAAAGGTCATGCCTTTATTGTTGAAGATGCTGATTATCAAGCCTTTGCCGATGCCTTTCCTTTTGAAGAAACCCCAGATCAGCAGTCTGCGATTGAAACCATACTGGAAGATATGGCCAGTCCGCAGCCTATGGATCGGGTCATTTGCGGCGATGTGGGTTTTGGTAAAACCGAAGTGTCCATGCGGGCGGCGTTTATTGCCGTACAAAGTGGCAAACAGGTGGCGGTCTTGGTGCCGACAACCTTACTGGCACAGCAGCATTATCAAAATTTTCGGGATCGGTTTGCCGATTGGCCGTTTCGCGTTGAAGTCATGTCGCGTTTTGTTGCCCCCAAACAGCTAAAAAAGATTACCGAAGACTTGGCTGAAGGCAAGGTTGATATTGTTATAGGCACGCATACTTTATTGTCCAATCAGCTTGAATTTAAAGCACTGGGCCTGGTGGTCATTGATGAAGAACACCGCTTTGGTGTCCGCCAAAAAGAACACTTTAAAAAGATGCGTAGCGAGCTGGATCTGTTGACGCTAACGGCAACGCCTATTCCACGAACCTTAAATATGGCGATGTCGGGCTTAAGGGATATTTCCATTATTGCCAGCCCGCCGCCTAATCGTCATGCCATCAAAACCTTTATTAGCGAATGGGTCGATGCACAGATCAGGGAAGCGTGTTTGCGGGAGATTAAACGTGGCGGCCAAGTGTTTTTTCTGCATAACGAAGTTAAAAGCATGGAAAAAATGGCAAGGCAACTGAGTGAACTGATACCCGAAGCGCGGATTGAAATAGCGCATGGACAATTGCCGGAGCGTGAATTGGAACGCATCATGCTGGATTTTTATCATCAGCGTTTTAACTTATTGTTGTGTTCTACCATTATCGAAAGCGGTATCGACATCCCCAGCGCCAACACCATTATTATTGATCGGGCGGACAAATTGGGACTGGCACAATTGCACCAATTACGCGGCCGGGTAGGGCGCTCCCATCATCGTGCTTACGCTTATTTTATCGTGCCGCCAAAATCTTTAATGAGCAAAGATGCCATGAAACGCCTGCAAGCGGTTGAAGCATCCGGTGATTTAGGAGCCGGTTTTATGTTGTCATCAAACGATTTGGAAATTCGCGGTGCCGGTGAGTTGCTGGGCGATGATCAAAGCGGACAAATTCAGGAGATCGGTTTTAGTTTGTACACCGAATTATTGGAACGGGCTGTTAATGCCTTAAAATCAGGCAAACAACCCGAACTCGACACGCCCATGGACAGAGGTGCAGAAGTCGATTTACAAACAGCGGCGCTTATTCCAGAAGATTACCTGCCGGATATTCATGCGCGGTTGGTGTTGTATAAACGCATCTCCAGCGCCGAAAACCAAGCCGATTTACACGATTTACAGGTAGAAATGATCGACCGTTTTGGCTTGTTGCCCGAACCGGTTAAAACCTTGTTTAGCGTCACTGAATTAAAACATCAGGCTGAAAAGCTGGGTATCAAAAAAATAGAAGCTAATGTCGGTGGTGGGCGCATTATCTTTACCTCGGAACCGCATATTAATCCCGAACAGTTGATTAACCTGATACAAACCCAAGCGCAAATCTATAAATTTGATGGCGCGGACAAGTTACGGTTTATCAAGCCGTTTGAGAATACCGAACAGAAGCTTGAATTTATTAATGTGTTGTTGGAAAAATTAAGCCTGTAAGCAGCGAAACCAAAAGAGAAAAAATCATCCATGCAAGCACACATCTTAAAAGCCAGTGAAGCCGAGGAATACTATTTTGACGAAGGCTGTTTTATTTTAGAATTATCAAACTCACAGGCAGATCCCGACGTGTCTATTGCCAGAGCGCGGGTTAAGCCGGGGGTAACAACCAAATTGCACCGTTTAACCGGGGTTGTCGAGCGATACGTCATTTTGTCAGGGCAGGCAACCGTTGAAATCGGTGAGCGTGAACCAGAACAATTATCAGTTGGCGATGTGGTTATTATTCCGTCCCTGTGTCCCCAGAGAATTACCAACAGTGGTACTGAAGACCTGGTTTTTTTAGCCATTTGTACACCGAGATTTACTGAAAAAGTGTACGAAAATATAGATTAGGTTTTGGGATAATTATTCAGTCCCCCTCGTTGAAAAAGAGGAGTTAGGGGCAAGCCACTCCGAGAGTGCGTTGGTTTTTAGTTGGAACTGACCGCCAGTTCGGCCAATTCCTGCCCGCCGTTTAAGTTAAATCAACCACAGCATCAGACCTGAAAGCGGTCACTCATAAAGCACCCAAGATGTTTCAAATAACAGGCGTTATCTCAAAAAATAGAGTCAGTGCCATGAATCTCTGTCTTGCAATCATTAATAGATTGCTTATAATAGCAATTATTGATTAACCCGCAATATCGCAGGCATTTGTATGAGCGCTGAAACCATCGACCACAACACTTTATCCAGGCTAGTCGAAGCCGGTGCCGTCAGGGGCGCTCATGTCATCGGCCAGGTTGGCGGCTGGGCTATTCTGATCAAGTACGGACTGCTGGAGCGAGCCTTGGCCACTACTAGAAGCAAGAAAATTCGGACTTTTAAAAAGCTTGAAACTTTAGTTATGTATCTTAAGGGAATCGGTATTAGTCAATTTGACGTGGACACGGCACAGTATGATCCGGCCACCGTTCAGACCTATTCGCG
>CAIQND010000231.1 GCA_903873045.1 uncultured Methylococcaceae bacterium
CAATTTTGGCCGGTCTCCGCTCAAATCAACAATGGTTGATTCCACGCCCACCAGACAAGCGCCGCCATCAAGAATAAGATCGACGGCATCGCCCAATTCTTCTTCCACATGCGCCGCTTGGGTCGGGCTAATTCTGCAAAATCGGTTGGCAGAGGGCGCGGCAATGCCGCCACCAAAGGCCTGCAATAATCGTAAAGCAACCGGATGATCAGGTACACGCAAGCCGACGGTATGCTGCCCGCCGGTAACATCCAGCGGCACTTCGGTTTTTTTGTTTAATATCAGTGCCAGTGGCCCAGGCCAGAAATGCGCGGCTAATCGTTGTGCGGCCTCAGGCACTGTCAGCGCCCAATCGTTAAGGTTGTCAATGCCGGGTATATGAACAATCAGGGGATGGTCAACAGGCCGACCTTTGGCTTGAAAAATTCGCCGAACTGCGTCAGGATTGGAAGCATCAGCGCCCAAACCATAAACCGTTTCAGTGGGAAAGGCAACCAAGCGCCCCTTCCGTAATAACTTGACCGCATAATCAATGGCGGCATCATCTGCAAAAACAGGCTTCATGGCGTTCGTTTTAACCCAACTTAAGTCCAACCAGAAAACCACCCGTCGCACTGACACCTTTACTGGTAATGCTCGACAGACGTTTCATCAAAAAATTACCGGATTGTTTTACTGCGTCAGTTGCTGAATCAGCGGCCTGTTGCAGATTGAGATCACTTATTTTAGTAACTCCAAAATGCTCACCAACAAACATCAATACGATTGCCGCGCCACATAAAAACAGGGACATAAAAAACATTTTTTTAGCAAAATAGCCAACCGCCAGACCGATAGCGAATGGCGTACCTACATTACTAATCATAAAATCTTGCGTAAAAATGTCGGTAGCAGCCGGTACGTCGACGGTATTGTTTTTCATTGCTGTAGCTTTCTCTTTTTTGTTGAAGTAAATCATTAACCTGACAACGGCCTGTTAGGGTCAATTATAACAAGTGCTGTTACCTCCGCCATCATCTTTATCGGTATCTTCATGCTTTATAACCAGCCGGATTTGATCATAGAGCACGGATGACACTGATTATACGGGTTTCAACGGATTTAATGTTTAGATCTTAAGTGCCTGTCACTTAATCATCAAGTTTTCTTATCTTGACTTTCCCGAACTCAATGTGAAAATTAAGTCTCAGAAACCGCGTAGGCCGGAACAAGCGTTTCCGGCACGCTGTACGAGAGCGCCGGAAACGCCACCACGCGCTACGCCCTTCGACACGCTCAGAACAGGCCTGGGTGGTCTTATTCCGGCCTACACGCCTATTGCTTGTTATAGATTGTCTACTGGAATCAACAATTAAACACTTGAATATTGAGCACCACTAAAATCCGTGTCATCCATGCTCCATTTTTAACAGCTGAGTCGTTAATAATTTAATACTATTTGCAATCTACCTTGTTTAATGACAACTTAATGACAACTGTTACTTGCCTTGTAAGGCTTACTCATTAATAATAAACAGCATCCTGTTTTGAGCCAAGACTCTATTTATCTGGATATGATTTTTTCTTTACATACCATTTTGTTACAATTTTAATATTAATCTTTTATTGGGGAGCATAGAAATGACTAAAGCATCTTCTAAATCAGCGGCTAAACCAAGCGCACAAAAAAAACAGAAGACGGATACTGATGACGATGATATTTTTGAAGGGGGCGATTTTATCTCGCTGACCGAGAGCGTTGAAGAGCAAACGGTCAAAAGAGATACCCGCAGAAAAATTGAAATCTATTGGGAGAAAAAGCGTTTAAAAGAACAATTCGACGATTTTGATGAGTCTGAATTTGGCTTTTAATGACGATCAAACCCGCTAATCG
>CAIQND010000232.1 GCA_903873045.1 uncultured Methylococcaceae bacterium
CAAAAGTACTGTTTCATTATCCGGCTATGCGCCAGCCTCGCCAAATCATTGCCCGATTGCGCCCAGAGTTGATGATCGTGTAATAACACTTCAAATAATTGATCCGTTCTGTAGGTGCCAAATTCAAGCGTGATGTAACAACTACGATCATTCATAATGGCGTGCCAGGCGTAATCCAGCAAACCCAGTTTAGGTACCGAACTTGAGGTGCCCAGCCAAGGTAAGGTGACGGAATCGCCATACCAGTCACGCGCCACTTTTGTTGCCGGACTATCCGGTTGATGGTCACAAATAATTTCACCGTAACCAAAAGAACCCAAGCCGGTATGAATATCAATAACCGCCAAATCGCGTTGTTGCAGGGCATATTTAGACAGTAAATCATCAATGACATATCTCCCATGCGCCGGTGCCAGTCCGCCAAAAAAAGGGCCTAGGGGATCGGTATATTGTCCTCCGCTAAGGGCTTTTTCAAATGCTTCACGTCCCTGCGCTTGTTCAAATTCTGTAAAGGTCTGTTTTCGTCGCTGCGCATCCGTTATAAATAACGCCGGTTTAAGCGCTTCATAACCGTTGTTTTCCGGTAAGGGTGCAGAAAAATCAACCACATTGCGATTAAGATCAACCCCGTCGGCATCACAACGACGCAACCAGGCATAACCCCACGGCGTTAACGCATGTATTATTAATAGTGCGGTATGGGAAGGTAAAGCAAGGTGTCCACCCGCCAGCAAACAAAGCATATCCGTTTCAATCGCACTGCCGGCAAAACCCTCCACGCCATGCGTACCCCCAATTAATACCACTACCTTTGCCGCCTCTTCAGAGCCAATCCAGACGGTATCGGTAAACAGTGCTTCGCCTTGTGGACTGGCACCTAAGCAAGCATAAGAAAAACAGCGTTTTTCATCGCCAAGCGCAGCTAACCAACGCTGCCTGCCGATACCATAATTGGCAGGAAATAGCGCAGTATCAATAGCGGTAAAAGGAAGATAAGAAGACATTTAGAATTACCTGATGTTTTTTGATAGCATAGTCCGGGTTACGTTAAATTTGAACTATTATTCCTTAACCTTGCAAACTTTTTTACTAAACCCTGACAACCAATCTTCAAGTTTTTAATTCTTGATTTCGGGGAATTCAGCGATAACAAGCATTAGGCGTAGGCCGGAATAAGACCACCCAAGCCTGTCCTGAGCTTGTCGAAGGGCGTAGCGCGTGGTGGCGTTTCAGGCATCCTCGTACCGGATGCCGGAAACGCTTGTTCTCGCTTACGCTTGAAAAGCCTTATTCCGGCCTACCTCTATTGGCCGTTATGTTGCTGGTTATCTAGTATCTATAAAGTCAAGGTAAGAAAACTTGAAGATCGAGTGACAACTTACGAAATTATACTTCACTTTTAAAAGGATTACTTTTGCCATGGCACGCACCCTACTGGTTGTTGACAATCTTTCTGACTGGAACCCTTATTACCCTAGCGATCAAGTAATTACCTTTGAAACTTATCTGGCAACCGGGCAAGGTGAATCGGAACAACGGGTGCGAGTTATCAATCTTTGCAGTAGTTATAGTTACCTTTCCGATGGTTATTACTGCTCGTTATTGGCAGAAGCCAGAGGGCATCATGTTATTCCGTCTGTTAAAGTGCTTAATGACTTGGGTAAAAAAGCACTTTACCAGCTCCAACTTGAAGACCTGTCGCCGACTTTAACACGTGCGTTTAAAAGTCGCGCTAACCCGAACAATGAAATAACCTTGTTAAGTTATTTTGGCACGACCGCTGAACCAGCTTTTCAGGAACTGGCAAGGCAACTGTTTGACCGTTTTTCGTGTCCGGTACTGGAGGTGTCGCTGATGTTTCGACAGCAATGGGAAATAAACGGTTTAAAACCGATCTCGCATCGGGTTCTTGATGATCCGCAGCAAACCGTTTTTGCCGAAGCACTGGATAAATTCAGCAAAAAAGTCTGGCGTAAAGGTCGTGCGCGTAAAGCGGCACGTTATGATCTTGCCATGTTGATTAATCCGGAAGAACAGTTGCCACCCAGTAATCGGGGCGCTCTTAAAAAGTTTATAAAAATTGGCCGCGAACTGGGTATAGAAGTTGAACTCATATCAAAGCAGCATTATGGGCGCTTACCCGAATTTGATGCGTTGTTTATCCGCGAAACCACCGGCATTGATCATCATACTTACCGCTTTGCAAAAAAAGCCGAAGCGCAAGGTTTGGTTGTTATTGATGACCCCACGTCCATGCTGCGCTGTGCCAATAAAGTCTATCTCGCTGATTTATTTCGGACGCATCATGTACCCTGCCCAAAAACCTGGCTACTCCACAAGGGTAATGCCTTGCATCTGGATAACGTGGAAAGCGAAGCGGGTTTTCCGATGGTGATTAAAATTCCGGATGGCTCATTTTCCAGAGGTATTGTTAAAGTTAATAACCGGCAGGAACTTAATAGTAAAGTTGAAGAGTTGTTTCAAAAATCTGCCCTGCTCTTGGCGCAGGAATTTCTTTATACGGAATTTGACTGGCGCATCGGTATTTTTAATAACCGGGCTTTATACGCCTGTCGTTATTACATGGTTAAAAACCATTGGCAAATATACCACCATCATCAAAGCCGAATTGATAGCGGCCATTTTGAAACCTTGCCAACCTTTGAAGTACCCAAAGCTGTACTGGAAGCCGCTTTAAAAGCGACGCAACCCATAGGTAACGGCTTATACGGCGTTGATGTTAAAGAAAAAAACGGTAAAGGCTATGTGATAGAAGTCAATGACAACCCGAATATCGATAGCGGCATCGAAGACAAATATCTGGGTGATGAATTGTATCGGCTTATTATGGGTGAGTTTTTAAGACGTATGGAAAATCGCAGTAAGGGCGTTTGACTATCAAATGGTTTACCTGATTAGCCAGATGTTTCAGCCAACAACAAGGCCGCGTCATTCGGGCATGGAGGCCCGAATCCGTACGCCCGTAAGGGCGTGCTATTAATACGGTGAAAGTCCGTATCAGAGAAAGCCAAAATCTCTGTAGTTGAAAGTAACTGCGTCACCGTGAGGTGGGGTGGAGAGTAACTGGAAACGAACTGTCAGTCTGTAGG
>CAIQND010000233.1 GCA_903873045.1 uncultured Methylococcaceae bacterium
GCAGGGCGAAAGTGTCGAGATACCTTTGCCAGTTTAAAAAAGACCTGCCTAAAGCACAAGATTTCATTTTGGCATTATCTTAAGGATAGGCTGCTCGGCCTAAACAATATTCCACCGCTACCTGATTTAATTCGGGGTGCGGCTACCTGTGGGTAATGAGAAGTTACCGTATTCTGCATTAACTTACCAATTTTAAAAGGATTTTTTTATAAACCCTTCTTTTTCGCTATTTCCATACACTAATAACTCGCATTGATTTTCCGATGTTTAGCTATTCAACGTATAATTAAGGTCAGCTTTCGAAATTTTTATTTTTCTGTAACTTACGTAAATGCTCCCCACCTTAACGACTTAAAATCCAATGACCCTAATTGATCGATTCATCGCTGTTGGCAAGCCATTGTGTTTACTGGTTATTTCTACCTTGGCGTTGATGCCTATCAACGTCCAGGCGCAAAGTACTAATGATCCCGATGATCTGTATAAACAAATCCAGTCGCTGCAAAGCCTTATGGCTATTAAGATCACTGGTTTGGAAAAAATACAGAATGAGGAAAAAGTCTTTGCCCGTGGCAGTTCGGAAGAGCAACTTGAACAGCTATTGGCTTCGTATAATCACATTGTCAGTCGAAATTCCAAAGGTCAAATTGAGCGCATCGTCATTATTAATAAAAAACAAAAAACGGACGTCGAGCGTATTATTTTACCTACCACTCTGCAAGGCAATCATTTTATGGTGTCCGTGGCCATTTCAGGTCTTGGCGGTAACTGGCAAACGCTGGATATGATTATCGACACCGGTGCCGATTTGGTGGTGTTACCGGAATCAATGATCCCGAAATTAGGTCTTGCAAACAGCACCTTTACCCACCATAAAATGCAAACGGCCAATGGCACGACTGATGCAAAAATTGGTTGGTTGCAGGAACTGAGAGTTGGCGGAGAAACCGTTGAAAATATAGAAGTGGCTTTTATTGCAGATCAGCTGTTAGGAAAAAACAGCTTGTTGGGGATGAGTTTTTTAGGGCGTTACCAGATAAACATTGATGATAAATCCCAAATAATTACGCTGTTTAAAAAATAAGGCGCTCTGTGAATAGAGTAGTGGGCAAACAAAGTCTGCCCACCCGGTTGATACATACTTTATTAACTCTTGGAATCTTTTTTGGTCTTCTTTACCAATTTCTTTTCTTTAGGACTCAGTGCGGGTTTTTTCTTGTCTTCTTTATTGCTTTTTTGTTCTTTGCTCATGGCGTTTGCTCCAACTAGTTGATGGGGTTTTTCTAAAAACTTATGCAGATGACACCGGCATGCCGGTTTTTTAAAGATTACCAAGGCAACGCTTGATTGCCAAATACAGAAACTGAAGCATACTCTTATACTTCAAAAAGAACAACTTTAGGCGCTGCTAAAATAACGCTAAAACTCATTCTATAGGCGATTGATTGTGCCTGGGTTCCCATGCCCTGGCGTGGAATGATAGAGAAACGGCGTAGGCCGGAATAAGACTTTTCGAGCGTAAGCGAGAATAAGCGTTTCCGGCATCCGGTACTGGCATTCCCTCGCCGGAACGTGGGAACGATAGATCGCTTCCACCCCATAGACATCAAGTTAAGACATTTCACCACGAAGACATGAGGAATACGAAAATTTTGCTTTGGTTTTTCTTCGTGAACTTCGTGTCTTCGTGGTGAATTAATAAATATATTTTTAAGTTGATGTGTATGACGATAAATCGCTTCCACTCATCATGCCAAGTGTTTTTTAAATCGCTTGCTTAATCCGCTCTAAAGCATTTTGCAGATTAGCCATGCTGGTGGCAATTGAAATCCGGATATGGCCTTCGGAACCAAATGCAGATCCGGGTACCAAGGCAACGCCTGCTTTTTCGATTAAATAATCAGAAAATTCCAAATCATTGTTAATGCCATCCAAGCGGGCAATCAGTTTTTCTATATTGGGAAATACATAAAAAGTGCCGTCCGTTTCAAGACATTCAACGCCATCAATACTGTTGAGTTCTGCAACGACATAATCATGACGTTTTTTAAACTCAACGCACATGTTGGTTATAAAGCTTTGGTCGCCGGTTAAGGCAGCTTCGGCGGCGTATTGTGAAATAGACGTGGGATTGGAGGTGCTTTGTGACTGAATGGTACACATGGCTTCAATTAAATCAGCAGGGCCTGCTGCATAACCGATACGCCATCCGGTCATTGAATACGCTTTGGACACGCCATTCATAACAACCGTACGGTCATAAAATTCTGGATGTGCGTTTAAAATATTAACAAACGAGCCTTGATTCCAAAGAATATGTTCATACATATCATCGGTGGCGATAATGATGTTGGGGAAATCAGTCAGCACATCACCCAGTGCTTTTAGTTCTTCCAAACTATAGGCAACACCGGAAGGATTGGACGGGCTGTTAATAAAGATCAGCCGGGTTTTATCGGTAATGGCGGCACGTAGTTGTTCAGGGGAAATTTTAAAATGTTGTGCCTGTGTGGTTTCAATAATAACCGGCACACCATCCGCCAATAACACCATATCAGGGTATGATACCCAGTAAGGCGCTGGAATGATCACTTCATCGCCGGGGTTAATCATGGCTTGAGTCAGATTGTACGAGCTTTGTTTACCGCCGCACGAAACCAGAATTTGTTTGGGCGTGTAATCAAGACCGTTATCGTTTTTAAATTTTTCGATAACGGCTTTTTTTAGACTGGCAGTCCCGTCTACGGCGGTGTATTTGGTGAATCCCTTGGCCATTGCATCGACAGCGGCGGCTTTAATGTGGTCTGGCGTATCAAAGTCAGGTTCGCCTGCGCCAAGGCCGATAATGTCTTTACCGGCGGCACGCATTTGAGCGGCTCTGGCGGTAATTGCCAAGGTAGGTGAAGGTTTAACTGCTTTGACTCTGTTAGAAAGTGTGATAATCATATTCCGCCGTGTAAAATGTAATTTATAAATGACGGCAATTATACGCTATGTAGTGTGGCTTGCTAATAACCCGATGTTAAAAAAAAGCATTTTGTCCACGAAAAACACGAAAAGCACGAAAATATTTAAACAGATACAATTAAGTAACCCGTCACCTAAAGGGCATAGGTATCTACACAACTTTTTTGCATAATAAAAACAATGAATTGAAAATCATCAAGCGCCCTCTCCTGCTGGAAAGGGTTGGGTTGGGGTGAGGAGAATAAAGTCAAGCAGTTATATTCCCCCTCATCCCAACCTTCTCCCTCAAGGGAGAGCATAGCGAGGGTTCAGGAGCTGGTACTTGTGTAGATACCTATGCCTAAAGGGTGAGAGGCTTTGAAACATATACACTTTCAGATAAATAATTTCCATGCCGACAGATACCATCCCTTCAAGGGATGTTATCTGTATGATCTTACGGCGACGTGAATTGGAAATTTAATTTCTGAAAGTCTATAACATACTGATTACCTTTCGTGTCTTTCGTGCTTTTCGTGGACTAACTGCTGTTTTTAGTATCTTCATCATCGAGAAATAAGTTAAGTGAAAAAACAATTTAAACTCCACAGCCGATTTCAACCCGCCGGCGACCAGCCCACCGCCATAAAAGCCCTGATTGAAGGGTTAAGTGATGGTGAGGTTCATCAAACCCTGTTGGGCGTAACCGGTTCCGGAAAAACCTTTACCATTGCCAATGTCATCAATCAAGTGCAACGTCCGGCGATGATTATGGCACCCAATAAAACCTTGGCCGCGCAGTTATACGGTGAAATGAAAGAGTTTTTTCCGGAAAACAGCGTCGAATATTTTGTTTCTTATTATGATTATTATCAGCCGGAAGCTTATGTGCCCGCCTCCGATACTTTTATAGATAAAGATGCCGCCATTAATGAACATATTGAACAAATGCGTCTGTCAGCGACCAAGGCCTTAATTGAAAGGGGCGATACCATTATTGTTGCAACCGTTTCGGCGATTTATGGCTTGGGCGAACCGGAATCGTACTTTCAGATGGTGTTGCATCTGGTCAAAGGTGACATCATTAATCAACGGGATATTTTGCGCCGCTTGGCAGAAATGCAATATACCCGCAATGATCTGGAATTGCGTCGGGCGACTTACCGGGTGCGTGGCGAAGTGATTGATATTTTTCCGGCTGAATCGGAGCAGGAGGCATTACGGGTCGAATTATTTGATGATGAAGTGGAGCGTTTGTCCTTGTTCGATCCCTTAACCGGTGAAATAATCCGGCGATTGGTACGCTATACCGTTTATCCCAAAAGCCATTACGTCACGCCGCGCGAGCAGTTATTAACCGCAGTTGAAGCCATTAAAATTGAACTTATAGAGCGTCTACAGCACTTGCGTTCCTTAAATAAACTGGTGGAAGCGCAACGACTGGAACAACGCACGCTGTTTGATATTGAAATGATTCTGGAGGTGGGTTATTGCTCCGGTATTGAAAACTATTCCCGCTATTTGTCAGGTAGGGCATCCGGCGAATCACCGCCCACCATGTTTGATTATTTACCGGATGATGCGCTGGTGATTGTTGATGAAAGCCATGTCACCATACCCCAGATTGGCGCGATGTATAAAGGCGACCGGTCGCGTAAAGAAACTCTGGTTGCATACGGTTTTAGATTGCCATCGGCGCTGGATAATCGCCCGTTAATGTTTGCAGAATTTGAAGCCAAATCACCGCAACGCATTTATATCTCGGCCACCCCCGGCCCTTATGAGAAAGAACATTCCGGTGTTTTTGCCGAACAAGTGGTCAGACCCACCGGTTTGCTTGATCCGGTTGTGGAAGTGCGGCCGGCAACCCATCAGGTGGATGATTTGTTATCAGAAATTAATCTGCGGGTCAGCGTAAAAGAGCGCGTACTGGTGACCACCCTGACCAAACGAATGTCGGAAGATTTAACCGAATATTTGTCTGAACATGGCGTGCGTGTGCGTTATTTACATTCTGATATTGATACGGTAGAACGGGTCGAGATTATTCGGGATTTGCGGCTGGGAAAATTTGATGTACTGGTCGGTATCAATTTGTTACGCGAAGGCTTGGATATTCCCGAAGTGTCTTTGGTGGCCATATTGGATGCCGATAAAGAAGGTTTTCTGCGCTCCGTGGTGTCTTTGGTACAAACGATAGGACGAGCCGCCAGAAACATTAACGGCAAAGCGATTTTATATGGCGACAAGATTACCCGCTCCATGCAACAGGCGATTGATGAAACCGAACGCCGCCGCGAAAAGCAGCACGAGTTTAATCTTAAACACGGTATTGAACCGGCCACCATCCTTAAATCAATCACCGACATTATGCAGGTTGCCATTCCCGGTTCTGGCACCACTTCAGGAAAAGCAATTAATAAAGTGGCGGAGTATTCCGCAGACTATAAAACCATGACCCCCAAACAACTGGGTAAAAAACTCAAGCAATTGGAAGATGATATGTACCGCTATGCGAAAAACCTGGAATTTGAGCAAGCCGCCAGAATCAGGGATGAAATTAAGGTCGTGCAAGAACAGTTATTGATTTAGTCCAATGGGTTAATTGATAAGGCAGTACGCAGAAAATAATACCCAGGCGTAGGCCGGAATAAGACTTTTCGAGCGCAAGCGAGAATAAGCGTTTCCGGCAACTCTGTACGTTGTGCCGGAAACGCCACCACGCGCTCCGCTTGGGTGGTCTTATTCCGGCCTACGCC
>CAIQND010000234.1 GCA_903873045.1 uncultured Methylococcaceae bacterium
GATGCTGGCTTTTGTTGCGATTGCTTTGTACAAATCACAGGCGCTGGCGCTGAATGGCCGCTATTTAAGCTTTCCTTCTCCGCAGACCGTCATACCGGTGGTTGGAACAGTCGGTTTTATGTTGATGAGTTATCTTGTCAATCGTAAAAACTTTACTTTCGCACGGGCAATTAACGATTTATTGGGCACACAAACCCTTTCAGTGCAACGGGCTAAAATAATCGGTTGGGTATTAGCGGTAACCGGTCTGAGTTTAATCATCTTTGAAACGGCTTTTGTTATGCAAAACTCAAATTATGAACAAGCTTATCCTATTGTTACCGAAAGGATTTATGCCGCCTTGATGGTCACCCTCAATTACAGTCAATTATTTGGTTGGCCGCTGTTGATCACCGCAGCACTTTTCAAAATACCGTTACGGACGGGTGCTTATGCGCTGGCTTTTATGGTTTTGGCGATTATCACCGGCGAAACTTGCACGTTTATCATGGGGCACGATTTTATCGAGAGCTACCCCAACTTTGGTGAAAGAATCTGGATTTCTTTCGTCTACACCATCACCAATCCTCAATTGTTGCTGTGGTTGGCAAGTTTACTGATACTCGCGTTGCCGTTGTGGAAGTATCAAGAGAAGAAGGCTTTGGGCGCTTAAAGGGGATTATAGGGAATCGCGTAGGCCGGAATAAGACCACCCAAGCGTAGCGCGTGGTGGCGTTTCCGGCACACTCGTTAATCATGCCGGAAACGCTTGTTCTCGCTTACGCTTGAAAAGCCTTATTCCGGCCTACCTCTATTGGCCGTTATGTTGCTGGTTATCTAGTTCCTATAAAGTCAAGGTAAGAAAACTTGAATATTGAGTTTAAGGAGTTATAAACATGAAATGTCCGACTTGTGCCATTGCAGAGCTGCTGCATGATACCCGCGATATATCCTACACCTACAAAGGTGAAACCACGACACTTCCAGAGGTGACGGGTGACTTTTGCCCTGCGTGTGATGAGGCTGTTTTTGATCAGGTGGAATCACGACGAGTAAGTGCTTTAATGCGTGAATTTTCAAAACAGGTGAATGCTGCCATTGTCGATCCTGGTTTTATTATCAGTGTTCGTAAAAAGCTTGCGCTCGATCAGAGGGAAGCGGCAGAGCTATTTGGCGGTGGAGTCAATGCTTTTTCACGCTACAAGAATGGCAAGACCAAGCCCCCCCTTGGCACTGGTCAAGTTGCTCAAGATACTGGATCGTCATCCCGATCTACTGAATGAAGTCAGGGCAGTGTAAGGCAAGCGAGTCCGGTGCAGGATGAGTCTTGACGCATCCTAAAATTGACCGCTTAAATCCCGTCTGTCTTTTGGCTCAAAATTAAGACAACCAGCGCGTCCAGGCACTAAAATAAGCCAACCATCACTTACTCTCTAGTCTATCGTGCTAAATATCATCTGGATTTGCTTCTTCCTCTCCGCGTTTCTTATTGCACTGTTTAAACTGGTTTTTCTGGGTGACCAGCAGGTTTTTGCACAAATCATGGAAGCCATGTTTAGCTTGGCAAAATCGGCTTTTGAGATTTCGTTAGGGTTAACCGGCGTACTGGCGTTATGGCTGGGGATTATGAAGATTGGCGAAAAGAGTGGATTTATTCTGTTATTAACACAAAGTCTTACACCTTTATTTAGCCGTTTAATGCCCGATGTACCCAAAGGGCATCCCGCGTTAGGCGCTATCGTGATGAATATTTCCGCCAATGCCTTGGGGCTGGATAATGCCGCAACGCCGTTAGGTATCAAGGCCATGAAGGAGTTGCAAACGTTAAACCCCGACCCTGACACGGCCAGCAACGCGCAAATTCTGTTTCTGGTTATCAATACCTCAGGCGTCACCTTATTTCCCATCACGATTTTTACTTATCGCTCCCAACTCGGTGCGGCCAATCCCACTGACGTGTTTATCCCGATATTAATCGCAACCTATATGTCAACGTTGGCCGGTTTGCTTGCCGTCGCTTTTGTGCAAAAAATCAATTTACTGGATAAAGTGGTCATGGCTTATCTGGGCGGCTTTACGCTGGTCGTTGGCGGTCTGCTTGTTTATTTTTCCAGCTTACCGCAAGAGCTTATGCTTCAGCAATCTTCGACTATCAGTAACGTCATTTTGTTTTCCTTGGTCATCAGTTTTATTTTGGGTGCCGTTTATAAAGGCATCAATGCTTACGATGCGTTTATAGAAGGCGCTAAAGAAGGCTTTCAAACGGCCATACTGATTATTCCTTATTTGGTTGCCATGCTGGTTGCCATTGGTGTGTTTAGAGCCAGTGGCGCTTTGGAGATACTGGCTGATTTGGCAAGGACTCTCGTGCATCATTTTGGCATCGATGACCGTTTTGTTGATGCGCTACCGACGGCATTAATGAAGCCTTTTAGTGGCAGCGGTGCCAGAGCGATGATGATTGACACCATGAAGACGCATGGTGCCGACTCCTTTGCAGGCCGTCTGGCATCGGTTGTGCAGGGCAGTACCGAAACCACTTTTTACGTATTGGCCATTTACTTTGGCTCGGTGGGTATCAAACGTATTCGTCATGCCGCTGCCTGTGGGATAATAGCGGATTTTGCAGGTATTATTGCCGCAATTTTTGTTACCTATTGGTTCTTTGGATGATTAATGAAAGTTCACCTTAAAACACTCGGCTGCCGTCTTAATGAAGCAGAATTGGAAACCTGGGCGCAAGCGTTTCAAAAGTCCGGCCATTCAATTACCAAGCAGGCAGAAGCCGCGCAACTGATTGTGATTAATTCCTGTGCCGTCACGCAGGATGCCGCCAGAAAATCCCGTCAACTGATCCGACGCATACACCGCGATAATCCACAAGCCAAGCTGGTGGTTAGCGGTTGTTATGCGACCTTAAACCAAGACGAAGCGGCATCTTTGCTGGGCGTTGATCTGGTTGTCAGTAATAAGGATAAAGATCAACTGGTAGAGAAAACCTTAACCGAACTTAATATGGACGTGATGCCCGCCATGTCCACAGAGCCGGGTGAAATCTCTTTATTTACTCGCGGACGGCAACGCGCTTTTGTTAAGGTACAAGATGGTTGCCGTTATCGCTGCACGTTTTGCATCGTTACCGTAGCGCGTGGTGATGAAGTCAGTCGTCCGGTGCAAGCCGTAATCGATGAAATTAATGCTCTGCATAAACAAGGCATTACGGAAGTAATTTTGACCGGTGTTCATTTAGGCGGCTATGGCAGTGATTTGGGCAATAATCTGTCTGATTTAATCAAGGCCATTTTATCTGAAACAACTATTCCAAGGCTTAGGCTGGGGTCTTTAGAGCCGTGGGAATTGCCGGAAGATTTCTTCACGCTCTTCCATAATTCCCGTTTGATGCCGCATTTGCATTTACCGCTACAAAGCGGTTCAGATACCGTGCTGCGCAGAATGGCACGACGTTGTAAAACGGAAGAATTTAGCGTAATTGTTAGCCAATTGCGGGCACAAATTCCTCACTTTAATATCACTACCGATATTATTGTCGGCTTTCCCGGCGAAACCGAGGAAGAATGGCAGGACAGTTTTAACTTTATCAAACAAAC
>CAIQND010000235.1 GCA_903873045.1 uncultured Methylococcaceae bacterium
TTTAAAAGGCGAATCCATGCGCAAAAAAATGAATTCCTTGACTCAAGTTGAACACTTGGAGTAAAAATTCACTTCCACCGATGCGTTAGGTTTTAGGTGTTCAAGTTCGACCAGAATCAGTGTTCAAATTAATCAGAATATGCAGCAAGACCTGACCCCTTGTTTCTGCAACTTTGAAAGTTAATAATCCGTTACAGAGTGTGTAGGTTCGTGCTCTGAAATGGATAAAGTTATATCAACATACGTACAGTCTTTTAGTTAAAAAACTGATAGACTGCCCAAGTTAAAGTTACTTGTAAACTTAGAAAGAGTAAAAGCAGGCTGTCGCTCTAAAAAATCATGGAAATATAAAAACGAAATGGGTATGAGATGAAAGATAAATACTTACAGATATTTGAGTATCTGCTTGAATTTTCGAAACTAAGGAGCAAACCGGTAAGGGATATTGAGAGTTCCGTCGAATATCCAGAAAACGTTTGGTTGGCTGACATTCCTCAATGTGATATTTTCGATGGTATTACTTTTCCAAAATACAACCAAGATGCCGATTATTGGATAAAAATAGGTAAACCTAAAGAGCCAAAGCAGCCAAATTTTCCAGCGTTAAGTGAATCGTTCATAGACTGGATTATTAAAGATAGCTTGACCGATGAAAGTGGAATACCGTGTTTAAATGAAAGCATAATCAAGAATGGTAAAACAATTCAATTAATTGAATACCCCGAAGTTCAAATAATATTTCAAGAATATTTAAACAATCAATGGCTTGATGACTTAGAGCTTTACAAAAAAGAAGTTAACGATTTTCAAATCAAGCATGACGAATTTGAAGTTCAAAGCAAGATCTATAAGAGATTTTTCAGTATTTACAACAAAGTAGAGCAGTTTGGTGAAGAATATGAACTTGTTTTTGGTGCAGGCCTTTTGTATTTTAAAGAGAATCAAAATACCCCCAGAATTTGTCGTCACATTTTAACTTCAAAAGCAGATATAACTTTTGATCACTCGAAAAAAGAGTCTTTTATAAAAGTTTCATCAAGTATTGGAAGTAAAATTCAGATTGAAACGGACTCTATACTTGGTCTGAATAATCAGTTTAATGACGCTAATATTATCGCGGCTGAGAATAAAGTTAAGTATTTTCTTAATAGAGAAGATATTTCTGATAATATTTTTTTAGCTCAAGTTAAAGAATCCATTCAGCTTTTTATTGACACAATTCATGCTGAGGGCGATTGGAGTTCTATAGACGATCTGTTAATGCCACAAGTCCCATCAAATAAACCAACCGTTTATTTTGCACCGGCGTTGCTTTTGCGAAAAAGAAATACAAAAAGTTTGGCTGCCGTATATGAGGAAATAATCAATAATGTAAAGAATGCAGGTGAAGCATTAGACATTCCTTCGATAAATGGCATCATTGATTCTAATTATATCAATGGCTCTACTTCAGAGGGATCTTCTTTATTAGATGACGATAACACTATTTACTTTCCTAAAAAATATAATGATGAACAAATTCAGATAATTGAAAAAATTCGGAGGAGTAATAAAGTATTAGTTCAAGGGCCACCAGGAACAGGAAAATCTCATACGATTGCAAATTTAATTTGTCACCTTTTAGCTAATGGACAAAAAGTTTTAGTCACCGCTTATACTAAAAGAGCTTTAGAAGTTTTAAAAAAACAATTGCCGGAAGATTTTCAAAATTTAACAGTTAATCTGTTAAGTGGTGATTCAACCTCCATGCAAGACCTAAATCATAGTGTAAATTCGATTAACGATAAACTTGCAAGTTTTACAGATATTAATGGGTACAAAGAGGATATTGAAAAACAAAAATTAAAATTATCTAAAACAAAGGAAGCTAAAGCTTACACCATAAATGAGTGGTCAAAAGTTAAAGAACAATCTACAACAAATCAACGTATAAATCCTAATTATGAAGGAACATTATTAGAGATAGCTGAAATCTTAGAAAATGAATCATCAACTTTTAGCTGGTTTAAAGATGATTATTCTGATATTGAAAGCATTGACGGGATTGCTTTAAGGGTTGAAGAATTCTGCATGCTAGTTAAGGATTATCAATCCATTGACCCTATCACTTTTGATTATTTAATACCAAATATCGAACAACTATTAACACTTACGGAGCTTATTAATTATCAAAATATTCTGACCGCTATAGTTAAATACAAGCCGTTACAAGAAAATTACAACTCAATTATTACTGAAGATTTTAAGGTATTAAAGAAAAAACTAGAAAATATTCTTAGTGTATCTCTTAGGATTGAGCAATATTGTTTATCTTTCAAAGAAAATATTATTGATGTTAATAATATTATTTTATGGTCAGAAAAAATATTAACCTTTGGTGCTAGTTTTAAATCATAAATTGAATTCAGCTATAGATATTGGCACAAAGCCATTTTCTTCAGGAAGAAGACCGAACCATTCAATCAAGGTATTAAATGCAGCCACCATAAAACCAAGATGCGCTTGAAA
>CAIQND010000236.1 GCA_903873045.1 uncultured Methylococcaceae bacterium
TCCGCGTTTGATTTAAAAAATCCAAACCGGGTTAGAGCGTTGATTGGTGCATTTAGCCAGGCCAATCCCTTGCATTTTCATGCCGCCAATGGACAAGGCTATCAATTTTTGGCAGATCAAATTATTGCCCTCAACACCTTAAACCCGCAGGTTGCCTCACGCATGTTAAGCGCCTTAACGTCATGGCGCAGATATGATCCAGGTAGACAAGCACTAATAAAAGCACAATTGGAACGGATAATGACGACCGAGGCTATTTCCAAAGATGTTTATGAAGTGGCCAGCAAAAGCCTCGCTTAAACAATATTAAGCAAAAACTACCGTTGCGCCAGCTCAAAAACTCCAACTTCCCGTTACACGAAGTTGGAGCTTGAGCCAGCGCAATGCTAATATATAGCAAGTATTCACCGGCCCCTTTGAAAAGGGGGATCGAGGGGGATTTATTTAAAAATCTCCCCGACCCCCTCTTTTTCAAAGAGGGGGACTGAATAGTTACAATATATAATGTCGAAAGACAACCTACTCATTATCGATAGTGAACTCAGACTATCTCTAAAAAATTAAACTTATGAAACTTAGTCGAAATGACATCTGCCATTGTGGCAGTGGTAAAAAATATAAAAAATGTTGTTTACATAATGATGAACAACAAATAGCCAGTCAAAATACTGTTCAATCCAACCAAGTCGCACCTGAACTAGGTCCCATTGAAAATGACGCTATCACGAGAACATTGACAGGAGAATATACACAGCCTGTTCGATTATGTTACAAGGTTTATGACAAGCATGCTCTTCATGGCAAAATATTCAAGAATATGAAGTGTATGTCTTATGATTCACCTAATAGCCGTTGGGTCTGGTTGTTTGATTATGAAGCAAAGAATCTTTCTTTTGAACAAAAATATAACGAAATACCTAAGCATTCACGCCCCATTGTTATTGGTTCGTTCTTTAGTGAAAACGCTGATGAAATGTATCTTGATATAAGATCACCTGAAAGAGCAGAACATGCCATTGTATTTTTTGATCGCTATATTCCCAGAAATATTGCGGAAGTAACCGATGCCATTATTTTAAATCGTATCATTAAACAAAGAGAAATGATGTTATTAAATGATTTTAATAACTTTTTTAAAGGTGTAACTATCGTTGATAAAGCAAAAGAATTTGAAGAAATGATGGAGAATTCCAAGGATGAAATTGATCCAAAGGGTTTTCTATTTAATTTCCTTGATAAAGAAGGAAAAAAAACCGCACCGGATGTTGAAAGAATCAGAACGAACTATTATGAAGACGGTATAGATTCTATTAAATTATGTTTTCAGATTAAAAAATTAGTCGCCTTAAATAAACTTAACGGAAAAGAATTAACTTCCGATGATATTGTAAAAATGACGATCGACGCGCAAGGGCTTATCGACAGTAAGTAACCACTGAAAACGAAGTAAAGCGACATTCGACCATCCTCACACCAGCTCTCCTAGAGGCATAGGGTATCTACACAAACCATATAGCAGTCGTTCCGGCCAAGAGAGCAAAGCGAGGGTTGGCCGGAATCCAAGACACAGGGATGTGAAAAATCAAATAAATAATGTCTATGTCGACAGATACCGTCCCTTCAAGTAATGTTATCTGTATGAGCTTACAGCAACGCAAATTAGAAATTTAATTTCTAAAAATCTATAACAGCTCGTCCGTCATTCAACTTCCTCCCAGAGGCTTGCTTTTGACTTTACTGCAAGCATCCTTTAAAATCAAAACTCCTCAATTGGAATCGTCGGCACTGCTACTGGCGGGGTTGTAAGGTTCTGGCATTTGTGCCGCGCATTACCCTTGTTAAGGTAGAAGCTGCATTCTTTAGGTAGGGGCAATTCTCCAGACATAACATAAAATAAACAATGACCTTTTCCTCTCCTCAAGCAAGCAGCTCTGCCGATTCCGACAAAGCATCCACTCTCATGCGAAATCGCTGGATTCTGGTTTTTACCTTTATTATCAGTGCTTATATGTTGTTCGGTCGGTTGGGAGGTTGGCCGTTAATATCACCTGATGAAGGACGTAATGCCGAAGTAGCCCGAGAGATGAGTCAATCCCATTCCTGGCTGGTACCCACTTATAACGGACTTGCCTATCTTGACAAGCCGGCGTTTTACTTCAAGACTATCGCGCTGTCTTTTTCATTGTTCGGAGAATCAGAAACTACCGCCAGGCTGTCTTCCGCTTTCTTTGGTTTTTCGCTGCTCGTGGTAACGTTCCTGTTTTGCCGACGACTATACGACCAACGCACCGCCCTGCTTGCCATGCTGATCATCGCGACAACCCCGCTGTACATGGTTTTTTCGCGGTATGTCATTTTCGATATGACCCTGGCTTTCTTTGTAAGCTCCACCATTTTTGCGTGTTTTCTGGCGGAGGAATGCGAAGAAAAGCAACGGATACGCTGGTATCTGCTGGGTGCCTTAACGGCGGGCATTGCCACCCTGATTAAAGGTCCGGTGGGTTTTATTATTCCCACGCTGGTGATTGCCATCTTTAACGGCTTTGAGGGTCGACTGAGTGTCATGAAGCGTGCCTTTGCCCTGCGTAATTGGCTGGTTTTTTTTGCCGTTGTACTGCCCTGGTTTGTTGGCCTGTCA
>CAIQND010000237.1 GCA_903873045.1 uncultured Methylococcaceae bacterium
CCTACAGACTGACAGTTCGTTTCCAGTTACTCTCCACCCCACCTCACGGTGACGCAGTTACTTTCAACTACAGAGATTTTGGCTTTCTCTGATACGGACTTTCACCGTATTAATAGCACGCCCTTACGGGCGTACGGATTCCGGCAATCCATGCCGGAATGACGGCTCTATGATTTGTGTTAATGATAGGCGGCTTGTTTTAATACGTTGGTCACCCATTGATTGAGACTTTGACCTGTTGCTTGTGCCTTCATCATCGCTTGAACATGAAGTTCAGGCGTAACACGCAATGACAATTTGCCACTCACAGGTTTTTCAGGGGACTTGCCAATTTTTTCGCAGGTTTCTACATAATCCTCAACGGCTTCTTCAAAGGCAAGACGTAATTCAGCAACATTATCCGCATGAAAGGCAATACTATCTTTGATGCCTATCAAATGCCCAACGAAGACATTATCACGTTCATCGAATTCAATGCGGGCTGTGTAGCCTTGATAAGTCAATATATTCATGGTTTAACTCCAATCGAGATTAAAAATACCCGTGCTTGTTCAACTTGATAAGATTTAGCTTCTTTAGCGGGGTGAGGTCGGTGAAAAGCGGCAATTTTCCCATCCTGTTCAAAACGTACCCGTGAGCCACGCCCTTCAATTACACGACAACCTAAAGCAATCAATAATGCTTCAATTTTACTCCATTCCAATGTCGCTACTGTGGGTTTGGCAAAAATAGCCTGTAACGTTTTGGTGTGTTTCGAGTTCATTCTGACCACTCAACAGCCAACTCGATCTTTTCATCAGGCCGGGCAGACGCTAAGGCGCTTAACTGTGCTGTTAACAGGGTTTTATAGGTCTGAACCGTCATAAATTTATCCGGCACTTGCAGTTTTATTTTTCTGGGCGGTATCGGTGGTGGTGTCGGCTTTTCAGGATCGCTGCCTGGCTCTGGCTCGTCTTCTGGTTCTGGTGGTGCTTCGGTAATAAAACTGCTTTGAATGATTAACAGCTCATTGTTTTTGGTCGGTGCCAACGCGGTATAGTTGAGGATATCTGAAAGCGAGTAACCACATTTTGTGCAGGTGATGGAAAATTCCGGCGTAGGCTCGCTAACCGTTCTTGCCGTACAATAACGGCTCAGATCATCCAATTTTTTCTGATTGTGGTTATTTAAGTCAGTTGGATAGAGCTTTAGTTGGCGTAGGGCGGCATCCACTTTGCCCTGAAGTAACTGATATTCATGCGTCATACCGGAAGCGGCATTTTTGATGAATTTAAAATAACTGTCTCTGACCGCTTGTGCCTGTTGCTGTAGCTGGGCAAAGTTTTTAACCATATCCTGCTGGTAAAGCCGCAGAAATTCTTCATGCGCTTCATTAATCGTGGTATCCGTCCGGTCGGCTTTGTTTAGTTCTGTGATAACGTTTTCAATAAAACGCTTATGATCTTTTACTGTAGCAAAATTCTTTTTTATAAATTTCTGGGCTTTAAGAATGAGTTGTATCGCTGCTTTGAAATCATCTTCATTGGTAAGAAGATAACCCACTTTTTCAAGGTAATTGCCTTCCGTTACTTTACCGGAATAATTGAGCAATATGATTTTTTGCACAGCGACATTCGGAAAAAGGCTCTCGAAGTTGTCGACGGTATCATTAAGGGTTTTAAGTGCTGTCACAAAATGCTCAGCCAGGCATTTAATCCCATCTGCCAAATCAAAGTCATTGATGTTCCAGTCTACTTTACGACCGATATGGTTTTGAAAATCAAGATCCATTAATAACTGCACCGCCTGATTTTTATGTGTCGCTGACAGGGTTCCAGTTATGGATTTAAAAGAAGCTGATTTAAACTTGGTGGCATTGGTAAAGGCTTCATGTACGGCTTTTTGATCATGCGAAAACCAGGTATCGCCATTGTGTTTAACAGTGAGTCGACCCGCTCGTAAAAGGGCCGCTAGGGTTGTCACAATCGTACCAAACGAGTAACCCCAAGGATCGCCGGAAAGGTCAGCTTCTAATGATCTGCCATCTACAAACCGTGCGCTTATTTTTGCGTTGATTTCTTCAATGACCTTTAAATGTTCACCGGTAAAATTGCCATGGGAATCGAAAAATTTAAAATCATTGCCTGAAAAAAGACCACCTAGCTCTTCTTTTCGTGCGCTGAAAATTTTAGGCACCAAGGCTTCTGATAGTTGATTGGCGAGTCTTTTGGTATAGATATTCTTGATTTGCTTTTTTTGGATGTCGCTAATAGTGCCTTTAAAGGTATCCGTATTAAGAAGATACTCGTCAAACATATAAATCAACATGGCATTTTTATAGGCATTCTCAATAGCAAGGCGCAGGTTTTTTTCTTTTTCTTCCCGCATGATGCCAAAATCCCTAATGATCTGCCTTTTGGCGGGATCGGTTTCATTGGAGAATTTCTGTTCGATGTAGGTGTAACGGCTTATTTCTCCAATCAATTTATCTATCTGAGAAAAATCTTTACTGTCAGGTATCAGGGTGATTAAGTTTTTATTGGTTTGCGTCTCCATTTTGAGCTGCTCAATAAAGTCCTCCCTGTTCTCACTGATATTAAAAAGACTGTAAACCGTAAGTTTTAGCTGTTTACTGCCAGCACCGCACAGTTCATCATCCTGGTCTGACGAGACACTAAATTTAAAGGTATCCGTTCCTTCCGTATAAGTCGAAACCGGTGTAAAAATTTTATAGTCTTTAAGGTAATTAATCAGCGAACGTTTTTTGCTGAACAACTCCACATCAAAGTCTTTCATTTCTTCAAGAAGCTTGCCTTCAAGGTCTGAAGTGATTTTGTAGTTATTGTTAGCCAACAACAGCACTTTAGCTTCAACCAGTAAATTTAAGGCTTCTTCAATCTTGGGTTTAATAGCGTAGTAGGTAGTTAAATCAGTGATGTAACTTTTGGTAATATTTTCTACTGTCGCTGAAATGACCTCTGAATCAGCAAGCAGATGCAGCGTTTTAAGGAGTTTATCGCCGGCCACATCCAGGCTTTTTTCAGCCAGAATCTTGCGGGCAGTATCATATTTATTAATCAGATCAATCGGCGGCGCTGTTTGGGCTTCAGTACAGATGGCATGACCGGGTGTAAATGCATACAACGTCTGCTCGCGCATTTGCTTTCTGAGCACATCAAACGTGGTGATAATCATGCCACGGGCAGCAATTTGTGTTGCCACTAAGGCATTGGAGCTAAAGAGGAACTTTTGCAAAATATCAAACTGATATTTATGAAAGGGATAATAAGTGGCAAATTCCTCTGCGGTGGTCGTTTTAGTGGGAAAAGAGGACTTTAAATTGGTTGCGTCCGAAACAAGACCTTCATTTTTCTGGTAATAGTCCAGCAGCTGATTGAAATAAATTTCTTTTTTCTGAAGCAAACGACTACGGATAATAACATCCACTTCGGTTGATTCCAGATGGATTTTTGTTTTAAAGCGGTCAGTCACTTTGGTTAACTGGCTGCGGTTAACATTGGCATTATTGATCACGTCATCCAATTTTTCCTGGGCGATAGCAATAGTCCATACTTTATGACTGATGCTGGATAATGCTTCGCTGACACCCTCCAGGTCAAGCAGTGTAAATTTCTGCTGGCTGATGGCTTCACTGGCTTCATCAAATACAAATACCAACGTCTCATCGTTGTTAAACGTTAGGTATTTTTCGAGTTCATCTTTAAATTTACTGGCGGAAAAATCGCTGATAGCCGCTGTGTAAACAGCGTAGGTGTCGGTGTAATCGGCTTCGCTATAATCCATAGCGGCAAAAACGCTACGCATGACTTTAGCAACCTGTCGGTTACTTTTCTTTAGCTCGTCCCAATCCTTGCCTTCGAGCTTTTTGGCTTGGGCTTTAAAATCTTCATACTTACCATCAAGGTAAAGATCAAATTCCATGTAGCCATAAATATCATCCCGAAAGCCCAGATTTTTTAATAGATTGGCAAATAAGGTAAAGGCCAAACCACGGTCGGTATTTTGTTTGGCGACATCTAAAAAGACCACTCTATTCTTTGTAGAATCCAGTTTGCGTATGGCATTCTCAAGCAGACTTTCATCCGTTACGCCTTTAATGCGCGGTATAAAACGCTCTCTTGCCGGTGTGCCGTTAATCATCGGATTAGCTATGATGTAACCCAGCATTTTACCAAAGTAGGATTTACCGGAACCATAGAAACCGGATAACCAAAC
>CAIQND010000238.1 GCA_903873045.1 uncultured Methylococcaceae bacterium
AGCGTTATCTTACAAAATGCTCAGCGACTGAATTACTTTGCAATTGCTTACTCTCTTCAAAAGCAGGGACAAGATTATTAAAAAATTGCTCGGTACAATTAGCCCAAGAGTAGTTTAATGCATAATTTCGACAGTCATCTGCGTCCAATTTTAAAGCTTCAGTAATCGCTATTTTTAAATCTTCATCAAGCTTACCCACTTTATCGCTGGCAATGACATCCAACGGGCCGGTTACCGGAAATGCAGCAACAGGTATGCCACTGGCTAACGCATCCAGCAAGACAATGCCAAAGGTATCGGTGCGACTGGGGAATACAAACACATCTGCGGCCGCCACATGTTTGGCCAAAGGCTCACCTGACAGAAAACCGACAAAAACCGTTTTGGGAAATTTGGCTTTAAGTTCTTTCATCTGCGGACCATCTCCCACCACCATTTTTGTGCCTGGAATATCCAGGGACAGAAAGGCACCAATGTTCTTTTCAATAGCGACTCTTCCAACAAACATGGATATAGGGCGAGGCAGTGATATGAAAGCCTTATCCCTTGGATAATAAAAATCAGGGTCTACGCCGCGAGACCAGCGAACCAGGTTATTTTTAAATCCCCTTGCATTCAAATCCGATTCTACCGAGGGAGTAGCGACCATGACTTTTTTAGCCGGCGCATGAAACCAGCGCAAAAAACCGTAACCCCACGACAAAGGGATTTTAAAGCGCAAATTAACGTATTCTGCAAATAAGGTATGAAACGATGTGGTGAATGCCAGATTCCGGCTGAGACAATATCGCCTTGCCGCCAGTCCCAAAGGCCCTTCAGTGGCAATATGAATGCGTTGAGGGTTAAACTCATCCAGCTGCCTTTTTAATTTTCCATAACACGCAAGTGCCAGTCGAATTGAAGGGTAACTCGGGCAGGGAATTGTTTTAAACTGATCAGGAGTAATGAGTTTAATTTGATGTCCCGATAGTTCCAGGGTCGAACAAGTATTTTGGATGGTTGTCACAACGCCGTTTATCTGTGGATGCCAGGCATCGGTGATGAACGCAATTTTTAATGTCATAAAGCCCCTGAATGGTATCTGTTTATATTTGACAATAGCGGGAATGCGCCCCGGTATTGATCTTCAACATGCTCTGATTCGTTAAATCGGAACCCAGGATTTTTGGATCAGTTATGATTTCCTGATTCTCAATGCTATAGGGTGAATATGAATTTTTTATGACATCGCGTTAAAAAGTTTTGAATACATTAATATTCACCGCATCCAAACAAGCCAAGGCAAAACAAATCAGGCTTTCTACCTGGCTGTTTAAACATGTTCCCCGGCAATATCTTCCTCAAGAAATCCCATTAGTTGCTGTTCATCGGTAAAATTTCCATAAGCCAACATTAGCTTTACGTGGGCGGCTTCTATCGACATATTCCAAATCATTTCAGCGCCCTGCCCAATTAATGCCCGAGTGCTTTGATAAGCATCGGTTGATTTAATCGACGGTGCCAAATAAACCTTAATATTTTGCACTGTGCAGCGTTTTATAAACTCAAGTAACGACTGATTTTCACCCCATTGAGTTGAGGCACACGCAGTGCCGGAATGATATAAGTCATGCAAAACGGCATCGACATTTTCAAGATTAAAATGACTGTAATCCAAACCCGGATAAGGTTTTATCATTAAAATCCGCTCAGAAAAACAGGCTTTTAGAGGGGTGATTTCACCCAAAAAAGTATTATTATCGCCAAGTATTGATTTTGTGGGTGGATTCAAAAGCCAAAAGGCTTGCTCTTCATACTGCATATAATTTTTACCCTGAACACTAAAAAAGTCACCGCTTAATTGTAACGAACAGGTCAGACGTGAACCTTTATGCACTTGGATTGCGTGCTGTTGATTGCGGTAAGGCACAAAAACACCGGGCTGAAGTTGTTGCCGTATAAATTCAACGGCACAGCTAAAATTATCCAATCCGTTGGCTTTTGGGTTATCCAACGGATAATCGCTGGCTACCAGAAGCAGCGGTATTTTAATGGCCCTAAAATAAAAACTTAAAGCAGCAGCGCTATAGGCCAGCGTATCGGTGCCGTGGGTAATGATAATGCCGTCATACTGTTCGTGTTGCTCGGCTTCAATGGCGGCAATCAGGGTTTGCCAAACGCAAGGTGCCAGGTTCTCACTTAAAATCTGTAAAGGCTGGATAGTCTTAAAATGGATTTGTTGATGATTTTTGTCACGCTGTTGAAACAGCTCAAGCAATTTAAACGGCGCTGAACTGACCGTATCAATGCTTCCTTTTGTCGCCGTTGAACCAATAGTACCGCCGGTAAATACAACCAGAATATTTTTCATAGTATGATGATCAGATTTATTAATCGCTACAGAATAGCAAAGCACACTGTTTAAGAAAATGAAAATATCACTTATCGTCGCAATGGCGAGTAATCGGGTTATTGGTCTGGATAATAAAATGCCTTGGCATTTATCAGCGGATCTTAAAAAGTTTAAATCAATCACGATGGGTTCGCCTATTTTAATGGGCAGAAAAACCTATGAGTCGATAGGCAGGCCGTTACCGGGTCGCACTAATATGATTATCAGCAGAAACCTCGATTATCAACAAGACGGCTGCCTGGTTTTTAATGACCTAAAAACGGCGTTTAAAGAAGCGGCTGAAAGCACTGATGAGATTTTTATTATTGGCGGCTCCGACCTTTATAAGGCGATACTGCCGATGGCCGATACGATTTATTTAACCCTTATCAACAGGGACTTTGAGGGCGACACATTTTTCCCTGAAATTGATTTAAATGAGTGGTCTGAAGTGACACGAGAAGATATTAAAGATGACCCCGACACCGCCTTTAGTTACAGTTTTTTGAAGCTTGAAAAAACAAACCGAAGCGCCTGTTAGCAAAAACTCACAAGAAAATGATGAAACCGGTTAAAATGGTCGGATTTTAACAATCATTTTGTGAAAGCAACGGCTTGGTAGCTAGCATGCAAACTAAATATAATACTGATGACTTGAGAATTTGCGGAATTAAAGAAGTCATCCCGCCTGCTCAGGTTCACGATGAAATGCCGATCAGCGAAAAAGCGGCACAAACGACTGTTCAGGCGCGGGCAGAAATTCATGATATTTTAACGGGCAACGATGACAGACTGCTGGTGGTGGTGGGCCCTTGTTCTATTCATGACCCCAAGGCCGCTTTAGACTATGCAGGACTGTTGAAAGCCCTCAAAGATGAGCTAAAAGACGATCTGGTAATTGTTATGCGGGTTTATTTTGAGAAACCTCGCACCACAGTCGGTTGGAAAGGCTTGATTAATGATCCGGATCTTGATTCCAGCTTTAATATCAATAAAGGTTTACGGATTGCCAGACAGTTATTAGTGGATGTAAACACACTCGGTGTCCCTGCGGCCACTGAATATCTGGATTTAATTACACCGCAATACGTTTCCGACTTGATCGCCTGGGGTGCCATTGGTGCCAGAACCACAGAAAGCCAGGGACACCGTGAATTGGCTTCAGGTGTTTCATGCCCCATCGGTTTTAAAAACTCGACGGATGGCACCATTAAAATTGCCATTGATGCGATAAGAGCCGCCATGAGTCCGCACCATTTTTTATCGCTGACTAAAGCGGGTCATTCTGCCATCTTCTCAACCACCGGCAATGAAGATGTGCATATCATTTTAAGAGGCGGTAATGGCCGTCCCAATTATGATGAGGTCAGTGTCGAGCTAGTGGCTGAAGGTCTGGTAAGCGCCGATTTAAAGCCCAACATCATGATTGATTTTAGTCATGCCAATAGTTTAAAACAATGCCAACGGCAACTCATTGTCGGCCAAGATGTCTGCGGACAAATCGCTAATGGCGATCAACGATTGATGGGGGTCATGATAGAAAGTCATCTCAAAGCCGGTAATCAGGACGTTGTTGAAGGACAACCCTTAACTTACGGGCAAAGTATTACTGATGGCTGTTTGTCTTGGGAAGATACCGCGCCCTTGTTACGAAAGCTGGCGATGGCGGTGCAACAACGCAGACAAGTCAACACCCAACAGGAAATAAGCTGATGATCATTTATGTTAATGGTGAAGCCCGTGATTATACCGTGAACACCACGGTTGCCGATGTCATTGCCGGCATGGGCTTAACCGGCAAAAAAATCGCTATTGAATTAAACAAGGAAATCTTGCCCTTCCAGCAATACGCTGCCCAACCCTTACAGGCTGAAGATCGCCTGGAAATTGTGCATGCCATTGGTGGTGGACAAGACGATTCCTTTGTTCTTGCAGGGGTCACTTATCATTCCCGGCTACTGGTTGGCACCGGTAAATATAAAGATTTGGAAGAAACCCGCTTGGCTATTGAAGCCAGTGGTGCCCAAATTGTGACCGTCGCCATTCGCCGTACCAATATAGGCCAGACCCCCGGTGAACCCAACTTGCTGGATGTTATTTCGCCTGACAAATACACCATTTTGCCAAACACAGCCGGTTGTTATACGGCCGAAGATGCCGTAAGAACCTGTCGGTTGGGTCGGGAATTACTCGGTGGTCATAATCTGGTTAAGCTGGAAGTATTGGCAGACCAAAGAACCTTGTTTCCTGATGTCGCTGAAACCTATATCGCGGCCAAATTACTGGTTAAAGACGGTTTTGATGTGATGGTTTATACCAATGATGACCCGATTGCCGCAAAAAGACTGGAAGATATCGGCTGTATTGCCGTTATGCCTTTGGCTGCGCCTATCGGTTCCGGTTTGGGCATCCGTAACCCTTATAATATCTTAACCATTATTGAAAATGCCGGTGTACCCATTTTAGTGGATGCGGGTGTAGGCACTGCCTCAGATGCCGCCATTGCCATGGAATTAGGTTGTGCCGGTGTACTAATGAACACGGCCATTGCCGAAGCCAAAAATCCGATACTCATGGCTTCCGCCATGCGTAAAGGCATTGAAGCAGGCCGGGAAGCCTTTTTAGCCGGCCGTATGCCCAGAAAGCGGTTTGCCTCTGCGTCATCACCTATAGATGGGTTGTTCTTTTAATAATGATGACCGTTTCTGAACCAACCCTTCCGCAAAGAATCCGTAGTTTTATTCGCCGGCAAGGTCGTCTTACGCCCGGTCAACAACTGGCTTTGGATAATCATTGGGCGACTTATTGCCTGGATCCCAAAGCCGATTATGATTTTGCACAAGTGTTCGGGCGTGACGCACCGCTATTTGTCGAAATTGGTTTTGGCAATGGCGATAGCCTGGCCAAAATGGCGGC
>CAIQND010000239.1 GCA_903873045.1 uncultured Methylococcaceae bacterium
ATCATCTATTCTCAGTCAATATTAAACTGAAATATGAAAACACAGCAGTAAGCATAAAATAGAGAAAAACATTAACTTGTTGAAAAATATAGCAATAAAAATAATACAATATTGTAAATAGGGGGTGCGGAATGTCGGTTACAGCTCATCTTAATTCGCTTCCGACCCGTAAGTATTCACCTCCCCCTTTGAAAAAGGGAGAGATGAATACCTGCCTTTTAAGTCATTCTCCCCGCCAACCGCTCGATGATATTCAGTAGTTTTTTGACAATATCCTGTTCAACGACACTTTCTAAATGCACCGCTTCTTAGTCAATGGCAATTATTTCAGTCTATTTGACAGATTAGGACTTTTTGAATAAGAGATTGGCAAAAAACTCGTGGAACTTTAATGCCTTTTATTGATTAGTATCAAAATTGCACTATGCTTGTGATTAGAAAAACTGTTTATTATATAGAATCAGCCCACTAACACGATGGTTTCGGATAACTGGCACATGACTACATTCAACTTAAAGTGTTTTATATTTCGATATTGCAAAAGCAATATATTGGTACTTTTTTTCGGGTGCATACTTTTGCTATCCAATCAGGTTTTCGCTTTAGGTAGCGATGTTTACTACCTTAATCCAGGCGACAAATTGGAAATCACCGTTTGGCAAGAGGAAAGCTTAAAACAGGAGGTCGTAGTGCTGCCAGATGGCACTATCTCTTTTCCTTTGGTCGGACACGTTGCCGCAGCCGGTAAAACGACCGGGGAATTAGTCAAGTTGCTGCAGGAACGTCTAAATAAATTCATTCCCGACTCAGAAATAAACGTTAGGCTACTTGCCGCAGAGGGTAACCTGATTTATGTCACCGGTGAGGTTAAAACTCCGGGAAAATTTGAAGTTAAAGGACCTACGGATGTAGTGCAAGCCTTGAGCATGGCAGGTGGTTTGACAGCATTTGCAAAAAAAAACAATATTATCATTTTAAGGCGTGAAGCAGGCGGCAAAAGCAAATCTTTGCCCTTCGAATACGGTGATGTGGAGAATGGCGAAAACATAGAGTCAAATATACTGTTGCAAAGCGGCGACACTATCGTTGTACCTTGACTTGTTTCAGAAAAACATGCGCTGCGACCGAAGAATGGCATTACTTGTTCTGGCTTGTATGGGTTACGGGAAAGAGGTAACTGCTGATGAATGGGCAGTAAAAGGCTCTTTGGTACAACAACTACAATATAACGATAATATGGCATTCAGTACGACAGCTAAAAAATCTGTTGTTGGCTACCTTTTGACGCCCAATTTACAAGCCACCCGAAAGACCGAAGTGTTGGACATTGACTTTCAAGGACAAGGGCTTATTAGTCGTTACGACGATTCAAGTTGGGATTGTGATAATTATAATCTGGGCTCGAACAATGCTTATCGAACCAAGCGCAGTGTTTTTGGTTTAAATGGCGGCTATTCTGTTAGCTGTTCATACGCCCAACAACTCAGCCAAACCGGCATACTTGTGCCTAACAATCAGTCCACAAACTATCGATTGGCACCCTCTTGGACCTGGCAGTGGACATCTCGCGATCAGTTAATCCTGAACACCAATTACGCCAAAACGAGTTACAGCAACTCGGTGAATACCAACGCTTCAAGTACCACTGCAAGTTTCATCGGTAATGACACTTACACCATTAATCTCGGAGGGAGTCATCAATGGAATCATCGCATCACTCTAAATGAAAGACTTAATTTTTCAAATACCCAATACACGGGATCGAACGCATCAACTCAAAATCTGTTTGGTTTTCAAGTGGGCGGAAATTACACCATCAATCAAAACTGGGCAGTTAATGCGACTGGAGGGCTAATGTGGGTGGATGCCCGGCAAAGTTCGAATGGCGTTTCATCCGGGCAGAATCCGTCGCTGTCCTTGGGTAATACCGCTAATATCAATTTAAGTTATCAAGGGCAGACAACCACTTTCTCTACCGGTTATTCCAACGCTATTAGCCCTAGTTCCATCGGCCAAACGCTGCAAACCCAGTCCATCTTCGCCAATTATTCATACCAGTTAAGCTCCCGTCTTTTGCTGGATATCGCCAGTAGTTTTTCACGTAGCGAATCGATCGGCAACCAGTCAACTGACAATACAACCAGTCAATTTAAACGCAGCTACTTTACTGCATCCCCAGGTATTTCTTGGGAGCTTGAGAAAAACTGGCGACTTAGAGGCAGCTATACATACCGCTGGCAGGATTACCAGCAAGACAATAATGTGCTAAATGTAAATGGGGGAACAAGTGATGTCAACCTCGTGATGCTGTCCCTTAACTATTCTTGGGACGGCATTCGAAATTCCCGCTAAGGAACGCATAAAATAACTGGCGACCAACTTAGACGATATCCAAGAATGAATATACCCAAGTGGAGCAGGATTTTTGTTTATTTTCAAGGCGGAAAAATAGGCGCGTAGCGGGCTACGTAACTATTTTGACAACGCAGAAAATAAATAAAAAGACCAGCGAATTGGGACTATTCTGCGCAGGAAATCGCCTTAAGCCCGTGCAGATAACTTTCCGGGAACGCCGAGCCCAGCTCGGCGCTCCCGGAATCAACAGGCCAGTTTTCTTTATCTGTACAGCTTTAAATTGGTAGCCACCATTTCTAACATACCAAGAGGATCGGGTGCGCATCGCGTACCTAAAGCCGCATCTACTAAACGGTTTTATGTTTTATTGTGTATCTACTTTAAAAAGCAGGGTAAATTGAATGTTAGCAATAATTAAGTAGTTAATTTTAAAGTATTTTATTTTTTACATACCAAGTTTTACCCGGGGATTTAAAGTGGATACGGTTTTATTGTAATTATTCAGTCTCTCTTTGAAAAAGAGGGGTTAGGGGAGATTGTATTAGACCCCTTCAATACCACTTTTTAAAAAATGGATTTAATAATTACGTTTTATTTGCACGCCCAAGCTATTATTTTTATATCTGTAGCCTATTAGAGTTATTTTTCTGGCATGATTGTAGTGTGCGATGCGCACCCTACTACTATACTTATATCTTATAAAAACCAATGATCCGAGTCGTTTGTATAAATACAGTCGAATTACGTATTTTATACGGTTTGTTGAATATTTTTTTTTTTTTGAACTATGCTTTATTCAAGAAAATAATAATCGGGGATCCTTTTACTATTTGTTCAAGTGCAGTTGAGTCGTCAGTATTTACCGCCCTCCCCTGCTTTTTAAAAAAGGGGGATAGAGAGATTTATTTTAAATGAATCCCCTACCATTAACCCAAGTGGAAGACATTACATCCCGATTTAAGTAATATGCAATAATCAATCAAGACTTAAACAAGAACAACAATAAGTATGTTTTTCGCTTTGTAGAAAAGCCTTATCTACCGCCCTACAACAACCAGTTACCTGTAACTAATAATCTGTTACAAGATTTATCTGAAAATTTATAATAAGTGTGAGAATGAAAATGAATAAGAAAGCCTATTCCATAGCAGAGCTATCGACATTCCCAGACCCATTTACTAATTCAATTCAATACTGGGCTTCATCTGAAAAAACAACTTATGATTCTTATTTTTTTGAGAAGTTGCGTCTTGAAAAACTGCGGGCACAGCGGTCTAAATCCACGCTATCCATTATATTATTAGCCCTTGAAAAAGAGACGGATAGCGAATCCATTAATATGAGAGCGATTTTAGATGTTATTAGGAAAAAGACACGAGATACTGATATTAGTGGTTTTATAAATCACAAAACCATAGGCGTACTTCTCCCCGATACCGACGAGAAAGGCGCGAAAGAACTCTGTGAAAAATTAGTTAACGGAAATCCGAAATTTTCTGCGACTACCTCAAGTTACCCTGATCATATATTTGAAAGTCTCGAAAAAATAGGCTTTATTAAACCCGACGCGCATCCTTTCGAAATGAAAGATTCAATGGATAATTTCTGGTTTAAACTTTTTTTAAAAAGAGCGCTTGATATCGTAGGCTCTATTATAGGTATACTACTTTTAGCGCCTGTCATGTTAATCGCAGCATTAATTATTAAAGTAACTTCACCAGGGCCAGTCATTTTCAGTCAAATTCGCTTGGGTAAGAAAGGTATTCCATTTAAATTCTACAAATTTCGATCCATGCATGTAAATATGGATGACAAAATACACCGTGAATACATCCAAAACTTTATAAACGGTCATCTCGAAAAAATCAATCAGGGAGATGCAGAAGAGCCCTTTTATAAAATGAAAGCGGATCCTCGGATAACCCGGATTGGACGATTCATTCGAAAAACCAGCATTGATGAAATACCACAGTTTTTTAATGTGTTAAAAGGGGACATGAGTCTGGTTGGACCGAGACCACCTCTATCTTACGAAGCCGAGAAATACCAATCTTGGCATCTCCGACGAATAGTCGATATGAAGCCCGGAATCACCGGACTCTGGCAGATAGCAGGACGAAGTTTTACAGAATGGGATGACTCGGTAAGGCTCGATATTCGATATATCCAGAATTGGTCTATTATCATGGACTTAAAGATATTATTCAAAACGGTTGCCATTGTTTTAAGGTGCAGAGGTGCGGTCTGACGCACAAATTATGTCTTATTACTCAATCTTCAAGTGTTTAATTTTTTGATTTCGGGGAATTCCGCAATAACAGGCATTAGGCGTAGGCCGGAATAAGACCACCCAAGCCTGTCCTGAGCTTGTCGAAGGGCGTAGCGCGTGGTGGCGTTTCCGGCATATTCGTACCAGATGCAGGAAACGCTTGTTCTCGCTTACGCTTGAAAAACATTATTCCGGCCTACATCTAAGTAGGCATTTTTTGTAGGGGCAGGCTTTACGCCTGCCCTTTAATGCCACGATGTCAGTAGGGCAACCGTAAAGGATCGCCCCTACAAGACACGGATATCGTTACATAAAATGACTACCAAGACGTGACACTGAGCAGAAAATTGCTTCGCCAAGTGCGGCTATCCACGTAAGCAGGGACGAGCCGTAAGGCTTAACCTACAATCATCTCATTAACTTAGGAGTAAATAATCAATGATAAATCAGGATGTTCAGTTAGGCGAAGGGGTTATCATATTTCACCCGTATCTTGTTAACTTATACGGCTGCCAAATTGGTGCCGGCACCAAGATCGGTTCATTTGTAGAGATACAAAAAGGTGCTTCGATTGGTGCCAGATGCAAGATTTCCAGTCACAGCTTTATTTGTGAAGGTGTAGAAATTGATGATTGCGTATTTGTAGGTCATGGCGTGATGTTTATTAATGACACCTATCCCAAAGCAGTCGGTGAGGACGGTGAATTGCAAACAGAAGCTGATTGGCAATTGATTCGCACCCGGGTTAAATCTCGCGCCTCAATCGGAAGTAATGCAACTATTTTGTGTGGCATTACTATCGGAGAAAATGCTCTGGTCGGTGCCGGTGCCGTAGTAACCAAAGATGTTCCTGATTATGCCATTGTTGCCGGCGTTCCTGCTTGTGTGGTCGGAGATACAAGGTCACGAGATTAAGTATAGAGACCTTCGTTGATTAAGCGACATTATTTTCTGTAGGGCGTGCCGTGCATACTTAATTCAGGACTTTATAACGAGGGTTGTGAGGGAGGATTTATCAGTCCTTATGTTGGGTTACCAAGCTCAAGTAAAGCGCTTTTCCTTAGAGCCGACATTCCGCATCCCCTATTTACAATATTGTATTATTTTTATTGCTATATTTTTCAACAAGTTAATTTTTTTCTCTATTTTATGCTTACTGCTGTGTTTTCATATTTCAGCTTAATATTGACTGAGAATAGATGATAAAACATGGATTGTTAG
>CAIQND010000240.1 GCA_903873045.1 uncultured Methylococcaceae bacterium
AGAACCTTAAGGTTCAGAAAGAACTTACCGACTTACCGCTGGTGGTTAGCAGTGATATTATTGAATCGCTTTTTGGAAATTTCAAACATATTATTGAACGTAGCCCACAGGCCGATATGAATCGATCAATTCTACTCATTCCAGCCCTCTGTGGAAATAGGGATGAGACAGTCATTATGCAAGCACTAAACCACGCATCTCAATCTGATTTGAAAAAATGGGAAAATGAGAATATACCTTACACCCTGCGGAAAAAACGCCAAGCATTTTTTGATAAAAAAATCCAAAAAGTGGGGATTAATATAGCGGGAAATGAAGCTAGTTCGACGGGCTAGGACTACCCCTTATAAATACAGCGCAGTTTAGACCACCAACTTTTGCACAGGCGCACAAAAGTCCGTGATGCCCGTGGGGGTTACGGCAGCGACCCGAAAATAATACGTGGCAGCGACGGTCAGTCCGTCCACCTCATAATAAGCTTGGGTGCTGATGGCCACGGTTACCCACGCACTCTCGGTAGTGGGCAAGGTGTCTTTGGCGGACTGCCAAACGTAAGAGCCGGCTTTATCGACGGCTTTAGCAGTCAGTTTGACAGTGCCGGAATGGCTGCCGTCAAGTACGGCTAATGTGGCTTTCTGTTGCGGTGCCGGTTGTTTGGATTCATGAAAGCCGCTGCTTAAAATCATGGTTTCATCACCCTTTGCGACATTCTCGACATAGCTGGCCAAGATGCGAAACAAAGCATCGGTGGCGGCTTCGCTATCATGCATGGCAGAAACAGCGGTGTGACCACCATCGCGTGCCACCAAAATAGCCGCCTCAAAATTATCAACAGTCTCTTTAGCCGTAGCCAAGGGGACTCCGGGGGTAGGAAAAGCCGGGTTGTCGGTTAACTTGAGAATCACATTGCGGTAAAAAGCAACCTTCGCTGTTACCGCTAATTTAATGAAGTCCAATAACACTTTAATTGTTTTCATAGCCATCACCTCTAAGATAAATAAATAAAAATGCCCATTCTGGGGCAACACAGTCGTCTACAGTAAAGGGAAAAACGCCTTTTGCTGCTGGAAAAGGTTGGGGTAGAGAATAAAATCAGCTTGACAATAGGCGATAATTCTACCTTAAAAAAAGGAAGCTTGTTTAAGTGATTTTGCAGATTGCCTATAAAAATCGATGATTCCAGCAAGAAGAAAGGACGGATAGCCCGTAGATTGCGGCCGATACCCAGTAGCGCCAGGAAGATAGCTTACGAAAAAAACGGGATTCCTTGCGAAAAAAACAGGATTCCTTGTGGTAAATTGCCGATTCCGTAAGCTAAAAGGAGGCTTGTTTGAACTGTATTGCGGATTCCGTAAGCTAAAAGGAGGCTTGTTTGGGCTGTATTGCCGATTCCGTAAGCTAAAAGGAGGCTTGTTTGGGCTATATTGCCGATTCCGTAAGCTAAAAGGAGGCTTGTTTGGGCTATATTGCCGATTCCGTAAGCTAAAAGGTGGCTTGTTTGGGCTATATTGCCGATTCCGTAAGCTAAAAGGTGGCTTGTTTGGGCTATATTGCCGATTCCGTAAGCTAAAAGGAGGCTTGTTTAGGCTATATTGCCGATTCCGTAAGCTAAAAGGAGGCTTGTTTAGGCTATATTGTCGATTCCGTAAGCTAAAAGGAGGCTTGTTTGGGCTGTATTGCCGATTCCGTAAGCCAAAAAAGCTTATTTGCATCGTTCCCGCAGTCCAGCAAATCCAGTAGCCTCGATAATTCCTCGATTCCGTTTTACTTCATCGATACTACTTGCTTAAATAGTACCAAACCGGATTACTAAAGGTGCGACGCTGGAGCGTCGCTGACTGCATTCCCTCGCTAGCGTCACTGCCCACAGTTAAGCGTTGAAATACTTTTTACATGGAGTACAAACCTAGGTTTGTACTTCAGCAGTCACTATTGATAAGACAGGGGTAGGAAAGGCTACTAACTTCCCCTCCCTCCAAACCGACCGTGCGGTTTTCCCGCACACGGCCTGGGGATTATGTTGAGGTACAGGTTAGCGATGTCGTCAAGGCTCTTTAAAATCCATTTACCTTACGCCTAAATTTAACCAGTCTAAATATTTTGTAACACCTTGTTTAACGGTTAAAAAGTCCTTTATATAACCCGCCTGCCTTAAACCGGAAATATCGGCCTGCGTGTAACTTTGGTAGGCTCCCTTTAGATGTTCCGGAAACGGGATATATTCAATACACCCTTCTTTATGCCAATCGATGACAGCTTTAGCGACATTATTAAAGGTGTCCGCCTTGCCTGTTCCTACATTATAAATGCCGCGCTGCTCCGGGTGATCCAAAAACCATAAATTAACATCGACCACATCACCCACATAAACAAAGTCACGCCTTTGTTCGCCGTTCGCCGCCCCATCACAACCTTCAAATAATTTTGCCTTTTTTTGCTCAATCACTTGCTGATTAAAATGAAATGCCGTGCTGCTCATAGAGCCTTTATGCTGCTCTCTTGGGCCGTAGACATTAAAATAACGAAAGCCTACAATCGGACTGGTTGTTTCAGGCAATACCCGTCGAACATATTGATCGAATTGAAACTTTGAATAGGCATACATGTTAATCGGATGCTCACAACTGCGATCAACCCTAAAGCCATGCTCTCCATTTCCATAAACTGACGCTGAAGAAGCATAGATAAAGGCTATGTTTTTTTCGATACAGCGATGCAATAACCGTTTTGAATAATCATAGTTATTTTTCATAACATACTGACCATCCCACTCGGTAGTTGCCGAACAAGCGCCCTGATGAAAAACTGCCCGCACCCCGTTTAAAAATGTCGGCGATTCAACCTGCTCGATAAACTCTGCTTTATCCATGTAATCAGCAATATCAAGATCCGCAATATTGAGCATTTTTCGACCATTAACCAAGTGGTCAACCAATAATATATTGCTTTCGCCTCGCTGATTTAAGGCGCGAATTAAATTACTGCCTATAAAACCGGCACCCCCAGTGACAATAATCATTCCGTCATCCTCGCCTTGTTAATCATTGCTGTTGTAGATTGACCATCGACAAACTGTAATATCTTTACTTCGCCACCGGCCTTAATAACACAATCGCCGCCCGCCACTTGCTCTGGACTATAATCGCCGCCTTTAACGATAACATCCGGCAACAACGCACAATACAATCGTTCAGGTGTTTCTTCTGTAAAGGCCACCACCCAATCGACACAGGCTAATGCAGCAAGCACCGTCATACGCTCCTGCAAACCGTTAATAGGTCGTGATTCACCCTTGAGTTGCTTGACAGATGCATCGGAATTAACCGCCACACACAACCGGTCACCCAGCCCTTTTGCCTGCTCCAGGTAAGTCACATGCCCTGCATGTAATAAATCAAAACAACCATTGGTCATAATAATCTTTTCATCATGCGCTTTGGCGCGGGCAAAAAGTTTAACCAATTCTTCCTCAGACACAATACCATATAAAGAATCTCTATCGCCGTGCATGGCTCGCGTCAATTCCTGCATTGATACCGTTGAAGTGCCCAACTTACCGACCACAATCCCGCCAGCCAAATTAGCCAGATACATAGACTCAACCAAGGGCATGTCAAGCGAGACACCTAAAGCCATCACGGCTATCACTGTATCTCCGGCTCCCGTCACATCAAAGACGTCTTTGGCTTGCGCCGGCAATGAATGTACCTGATCATTTTCTATCAGCGTCATACCCGCCTCACCGCGAGTCAATAACAACGTTGGAATTTGATACTGAGCCAACAGCGCCCGTCCTTTTTCGATTAATTGTTGATCATTTTCACAAGCACCGACTACAGCCTGTAATTCAGCCAGGTTTGGCGTTATCAGATCGGCCTGGGCATAGCGCTGATAATCAACACCTTTGGGATCCACCAACACCTTAATACCCGCTTGCTTGGCGGCAATAATATACGCCGACACATCCGCCAGAGTTCCTTTGCCATAATCCGAAAAAACCACCACATCATTTCCGGAGAAATGCCTGATTAAAGCTTTCTTTAAAGCATCTTGATCAAACTTTATCGGCGTATCTTCAAAATCCAGACGGATCAATTGCTGATGCTGCGCCATAACACGTAGCTTACAGATGCTACGCAACGACTTTTCAACAACAAAATCACAAACAACGCCTTCGGCTTCCAGTAATTCCCTTAAAATCTCACTCTCGGCATCATCGCCCACCACACCCAGCAAAGTGACTTTGCCACCTAATTTGGCAATATTAAGCGCGACATTACCGGCACCGCCTATGCGGTCTTCAATCGTCTTAACCTTAACAACGGGCACGGGTGCTTCCGGAGAAATACGTGAAGCCTGACCGGACCAATAACGATCCAGCATAACATCACCCATTACAATAATACGAGCCGACTCAAACTCAGGCGTTGTGACTAACACTTAAAGCCTCCTCAATTGCACCACACCACCAATGACCAATTAAAATATGAGCCTCTTGAATTCTTGCCGTCACCGCTGAAGGCACAATCACTGAAACCGTAGCCTGCTTGCTCAACTCCCCCCCCTCCCCTCCGGTTAAACCAATAACAGCCATGCCTTTTGACCTTGCTGCAGCCACTGCTTTTAAAATATTTTTGCTGGTTCCTGATGTAGAAATAGCAATCAAACAATCCTTGTCATTACCAAGCGCCTCCACCTGACGCGAAAATACCGTTTCAAAATCAAAATCGTTGGCGTGTGCTGTCAAAATAGAGCTGTCCGTGGTCAAGGCAATAGCGGCCATTGCCTGACGCTTCTTTTCATAGCGCACTACAAATTCTGCTGCAATATGTTGACAGTCAGCAGCGCTCCCCCCATTACCACATAACAATATTTTTCCACCTTGCCTTAACGTATGGGTTAGCAACTCTGCCCCTGCCTCAATGACTGCCTTGCAATTGGCTAACTTTGCCATCATGGCTTGA
>CAIQND010000241.1 GCA_903873045.1 uncultured Methylococcaceae bacterium
AAGTGAGTCAATCACTTCTCCGTCAAGTTGTCGTAAATCGTGATCGCTGAGTGCCATATTTTAAGGGGTTGTTTTTAGCTCAAATAATAACATATAGTCATGAGTAATGAAAAAAATTAGCCGGGGTGTGAATGATTACTCCGCTCCGGAAACGGCCTTGGTGTTCAGGGGGCGTGAGGGGATTGGCAAAGATACTTTTATAAAGCCTTTACGGATGATTGTGGGTAATGATCATTATCTGATGTTGTCGTCGTTGAGCCAGATTACCGGGCGGTTTTCCGGGCATTTGGCAACGGCGTTGTTGGTGTTTTGTAATGAATCGGTGTGGGGTGGTGATAAGTCAGCCCAGGGCATACTCAAGTCGATGATTACGGATGACGTGCAGCCGATTGAGCATAAAGGCCGGGATCTGTTCATGGTGAAAAGTTACCGGCGGATGATGTTTGCGACCAACGAGAATTGGGCAGTGCCGCGCGGGGCAGATGATCGGCGTTATGTCATCACTGATGTGTCGGATAGCCATAAAAACGACCGTCCATATTTCAAAGCCATCCATCAGGAGCTGGAGTCGGGTGGTGTGGAAGCATTGATGGCGTATTTGTTGGCTGTTGATATTACCGGTTGGCATCCCCGGCAAATACCGGAAGCTTTGCAGGTGTGCGGGTGGGAATTGAAGATCCGTTCCGGTGGCTCCATTGTGCAATGGTGGTTTGATTTGTTAAGCCAGGGCTGGATCAAGAAAGTCGACACGCAATATGCTGAAGAGGATCAATTAATCTGGCCTACCCAATTGGTCACCACTGAGTTGCAAGCCTCTTATTTGGCTTCGGAAACGCCAGCAGTTTTTGCAGGATGCTTATAATTGTTCAATCACTCATTATGGTTTCAATCAAAAATGGCAACCACCACAGCAAGGTATTGCTATTTTTTAAATGGAAAATGCTGGCAGGTTGATAAATTTGTCTGATTGACAATTTAATCTTCCTGATTGTTTATACAATCATCAAGATTGTAGGTTTAATCTTCCTGATTGTTTGTACAATCATCAAGATTATAGATTTAATCTTCCTGATTGTTTATACAATCATAAAGATAGTAGGTTTAATCTTCCTGATTGTTTGTACAATCATCAAGATAGCAGGTTTAATCTTCCTGATTGTTTGTACAATCATCAAGATAGCAGGTTTAATCTTCCTGATTGTTTGTACAATCGTCAAAATTGTAGATTGAATCTTCCTGATTGTTTGTTGTATTTGCCTGATTGACTGTTGAATCGTCAGGATTATTCGGATAATTTTGCTTTGTACTCATTCCCAAGCTCCATCTTGGGAATGCAGGCCTGGAAGCTGGAGCTTGGGAACCAAAAATTTAACTAGCCCCATAATACGATACAATCAAACTTAAGGCGCTACTTGATAGACTTGGAAACATGAATAGCTGATCAACGCGTGTTGATTATTGGGGCTATTCGACAAGAAGTATTGTCAGGTTATAGTGATCTGAACAAGTTTGAGACCTTAAAAAGCTGAACTATTTAAAGCGCACAGGAGCCAGTACAATGAATTTATCAGCCCAAGACATTACCGCAGAAATATTGACCTTACCAGAACAAGAACAGCAAGAAGTAGCCGACTTTACTGAATTTTTAAAAACCAAATTAGCGCGGCAACAAGCTAAACGGTTTGAGTCATGTCAACAAACTCTATCAAATCAACTAACCGAAGGAGCTCGAGTGTTACAAGTATTGGAAGACGTCGGGCTTTTAGGGTGCATGGAAGGCGGTGATGGTAAATTATCAGATGATTACAAACAGCACCTATGGGGCAATGAATGATTATTGCTGATTAATCGTGCCTAACGCTATTCGCTCCATAGTATTTAATAGTTAATTTGCGTAGAATGCACATCAAGTGATGCTATATTTGATGTTTTTATGGAGGCTTTATGCGTACTACACTTAATCTTGATGATGAACTACTGGCGCAAGCACAGCGATTGAGCGGATTAACCGAGCGCACCCAGTTAGTACGTGAGGCCTTGCTGGCCTTAATACAACGCGAAAGTGCAAAGCGCTTAGCACAGTTGGGAGGTAGTCAATTAGAATTGCAAGCTATCCCTCGACGTCAAGACGTTGCACCATGATATTGGTGGATACCTCGGTTTGGATAGACCATCTGCGTCGAGGTGATGCCCATTTAATGGCTACCCTGTTGGCTGGACACGTATTAATTCATCCTTGGGTAATAGGAGAGATAGCCTGTGGTACACTGAGAGAACGTTGACAAGTGCTGGATTTATTAAGATCTTTGTCTTTATCCCCCGTCGCACTTGAAGATGAAGTGCTGTTCTTCATAGAGCAATATGCATTAATGGGACGCGGTATTGGTTATGTGGATATACATTTGCTTGCGTCTGCCCAGTTAGCAGGTGCTCGTCTTTGGACGCGAGATAAGCGTCTCGTTGTTGTGGCCAATGAACTGGGTATGTCTTATATTGAAACTTTGCATTGAAACCAACATTGAAGCGATATTTGCCCAAACAAACCAAAGGGATCTACACAAATCGCTCTCCTTACCGGAATGACGGCGATATGATTTATGTAGATACCTATGCCTTTAATGAATGGTATCCGTGTGAGTTCAAAACGTTGCGTAGTGAAAGTTTAATTTCTGAAAGGCTATATGGAGCTTTAAGATGACTAAAAAAGAAAACTGATCACCTTCGACTGGGCCATCAAACGCCTGCTGCGTAGCAAAGCCAACTTTGGCATCCTGGAAGGATTTTTAAGTGAACTGCTTAAAGAAGACATTACCATCCTGGTGGGGTGGTGAAAATATATTTTATAAAAATGACCCCGCTTTTAATCCATGTATTGATTGTTTTTTATTTACATATCAAAAGCTTGAAAAAAAACACAAGAACACTATTTTTTTGGCATAAAACATGCTTAAAGCATAGGTAAACAAGATATTTTTAAT
>CAIQND010000242.1 GCA_903873045.1 uncultured Methylococcaceae bacterium
AGGCACTAATAAAACGTCATCGAACGTGAGCGCTTCCTGAATAATTTGCATAAACCACACCTAACAATCACTAAAATAGCCTAGCATTATACGACGAGTTGAGCAACTACTGTAGTACTAAAACCCCCCTACTCTATCCAATAATCTAAAAACCGCGCTTTATTAACAAAAAATACCGAAGACACCAAAAAAACCAGGCTATTATATTGCCCGGCTATCCGCCTTTTAGAGGGCGACCTGGCTTTCGTAACCCCATTATTTTTCAGGGGAAATCACTTTGCTTCATCGTCATCTAGCGGAGGATATGTCCAGTTTAGCTTTAACGTGGTCGCTGCAAAAATCGATACATATCACCACCTGCATTGATTTGTAGGGGCTACCTTATAGAGATGCCCTGAATCGTATCCAAGTCCAACCAAGCTTATCGTTGCCCACATTTCTTGTGCAGATTGGCCAAAGCTGGCAGCACTCAGTACACTTTGCGCGTCAAGTGTACCCAAGCCAGTCAGGTTGCTGTTTTTACCGTATTGATAGGCTATGTCGCCACCAATCGCGGCAATATCGCTGTAACAATAGGTTGTCGACGGTAAGTGACCAAGGTAAAGAAATAAGTTCCGCTGGGAATATAAACACGTCGATAATCGCTCATTAATCACCTTCAAACCAGCGTAGATAAAAAATGGCGTAGGCCGGAATAAGACCACCCAAGTGTAGCGCGTGGTGGTGTTTCCGGCAATTCGTGTGATATGTGCCGGAAACGCTTGTTCTCGCTTACGCTCGAAAAGCCTTATTCCGGCCTACCAGGCTGGAGCTTGGGAACGAGTATAAAAAAACCACCTCGGTTTCCCATCGGCGATTGCTTTTAGGTAACCATGCTCTGTAGGGGCAATCCCTTGCGGTTGCCCTGATGACATCGTGGCGTTAAAGGGCAGGCGTAAAGCCAGCCCCTACAAAAAAATGAGCGGGTTCCCAAGCTCCAGCTTGGGAACGAGTAAAAGCTTATCTCATCCAGACATCGCAACGCGGGCAAAATGTTCTGCCTTAGTGGGTAGCCCAATATCTCATTTCAGTTTTTAAATTATGAGGCATTAGCCACGCCGAGCAGGATTTTTCACTACCCGACCCAAGCACGCTAAACCGGCCATCATTAATAAAAATGCAGAGGGGACGGGGACTGCTGTAACACTATACTGGATGGCTGTAGCCAAATCGCCACTTGAATCAATGACCCAAGTGCTACCATCGGAATCCAGGTTCCAATGCTGAGCATCACCGCCAGTACCCGTTAACCAATACCAGTCGCGTAGGTCGGGCAACATCTTTTCGTTGCCCGACATTTTGGCGCATATGAATGTCGGGCAGAAAAGCATTGCCCGCGGCTGTCATCGCTCAATACCTCAAAAATAAAGGCTTGGAGGGTGATCAACGGTGAAAAGACAGAGGCTCGCTTATGTGGCGTATTGGCAATGATGGCTGCAATCGTTTTGGCAGGAAAAAAGTCGTTGAAGGGTCGTTTTTCAAACTGTAAAAACGACTTTTTAAAATTATCAATTTGCCAGCGGATTCCGGATATTATAAGATTGCTCATGGTTAAACTCTTGGGTGGATAATGAAATGTAGTGAATTTCAATTATATCCGAATATACCCAGGAGTTTAACTTTCTTTTATG
>CAIQND010000243.1 GCA_903873045.1 uncultured Methylococcaceae bacterium
ACCAAGTGTGCGCAGATTCAATGCTGTCAAATTCCGGCAGGCTCCATAAGCCGCCCCAGATTCCGGTCGGGGGTCTTTTTTCCAGTAAGATCTGGTTGAGATGATTACTGAGCAACAAGAAAACAAGCTGTTTAACCGGTATGGTTTTAGGCGGTTTAGGTGTTGGTAATACGGATACGGTTTTAGTTATTATGGCCAAACAGTGACTTTCAAGAGGACAGTCATTACATTTAGGTTTACTGCGCGTACACACAGTCGCACCTAAATCCATCATGGCCTGGGTGTAATCAGCCACACGCTCTACGGGTGTTAGCTGCGTGCTGATAGCCCATAATTGTTTATTGACCTGACTGGTTCCAGGCCAACCGGAAACAGCTTTAAAGCGTGCCAGTACTCTTTTTACGTTGCCATCCAGTATCGGGTGGCTTTTCTTAAAAGCGATGCTTAAGATAGCTCCTGCTGTCGATAATCCTATGCCAGGCATAGCGACAAGCTCATCCATTGTTTCGGGAAAATAACCTTGTTCCGCTATAAGCTGCGCCGTTTTATGCAGGTTTCGGGCGCGAGCGTAATAACCTAAACCAGACCAGCGATGTAAAACTTCATCGATGGGTGCTTCTGCTAAACATTCCAAGGTGGGAAATTGTTCCATGAAGGCATTAAAGTAAGGAATAACCGTCGTAACTTGGGTTTGTTGTAGCATGGTTTCGGAAATCCATACCCGGTAAGGTGTAAGCTCTTGTTGCCAAGGTAGGTCTTTTCGACCTTTTTGATCGAACCAAGTGAGTATGCGCTGCTGAAAGTCTGACGGATTCATAATAAAAAGGTAATGCTGTAGGGTCGACTGAGGTTGCCCCTACAAGGCTAAGAGTAAACGGGGCAATGTCATTAAGTTAAGCCGTTGGCTGAGCGGAGTCGAAGCGATTTTGCCGGCTTCGGCTCCGCTCAGCCAACGACTTATCTTGCCAAGAGACACTTAAATTAACGACATTGGTAAATAGAGGCTTTCTATAAGTGTGTTTTAATGTTTTTTAAAAAGGCCTTTTAATAAATCACCTACGCCCGGCCCTAATTTTTTATCAATTTTATCCGCGATGTTATCTATTTTTTCCTGGTTCTTATCGATAAACGCTTGTATCTTGGCTCTATTTTTATCCGTTAATAGCGCGGCCACATCAAGCGTATAAGTGGGTTTGCTAAAGGTGCCGGCAACAGTAATGTTTATGGGTGTATCATTAACCTGTTCAGGTTCCGTGGCGGTGGCTTTTTCCTTAACAAGTCTGGCATTAAGTTTATAATCCAGTTTTTCGGTGTTTAGGTTCGCGTTGCCTTTGCCATTAATATGTATTTTGGCGGCGGTGGCAACCAGATCATTGTTTTGGATCAGGCCGTTGTTAATGGTTGCTGTCCCTGTTATTTCAGAAAATAAAGTCTGCTCGTTTTTATTATTGGCGGTTGCCGTCGGCTCTTTGATTAATGCTTTGGCATTATCAATCATGTTTTGCAGATTAAAGCCTTTGACTACCGTATCTTTAAACATAAAACTTAAGTTGCCATTGAGTGAGGATTTAAGTTCAGAGGTTTCGTTGCCCTGCCCTTGCAGTTGTGCTGATGCGTCAATGACGCCGCTCATTTTGGCAGCGCCTTTAAAGTCTTTAAGTAAAGGCTCAACTTGTACATGGCTTATTTTTTCGTTTAATTCCACTATGGGTTTTGGGCTGCGTGCGTCAACGTTAAGACTACCGCTATAGGCACCTTGATAAAAGGCTTTAGCGGATTGTTGCGTTTTAATAAGCCCCTGGTTCGCGTTTAAACTTAACTGAATATCTTCCATGATCAGGCCATTAACTTTAAGCTTGCTCAAGGATAATTGGCCGTCGATATTTAACTGTCTTAGCGTCTCTATTGGCAAAGCATAAGTGCCTGAAGCTAAAGCAACAGCCGGACTGGTGACGGGTTTGGATGATTTATCAGCGACCGGCGCTAAATAACGATCAACATCCAGATCATCCGCTGTTAAATTAAAAGTGACAACGGGCTGGGCAAAGTCGGTGATACGGGTGCTGCCTTTAATCTGGGCATCATCCAGGGTTATTGCCAGATTTTGCAAATCAAGCGAATTTCCTGTTGCCAGCAGGGTAAAAGTTGCGGCCGCCTTACTCAGGGCATTGGTGTCTTGCATAACGGGAACAGCGATATCCAGTTGCTTTAAAATATTGACTGGACTAAAGGGCGCAAGGGTAACCGGCCCCTGAACAGAGAGCGTATCGTTAATTCGGTTACCGGTAAATTCGGCAGAAAGTATTACCTCTTGTGACTTAAGCTGTAATCCGGACACCTTAAGCGTTTGTTGGGTTCTATCCAGCGCAACATCGGTAATAGTAAGCGCAGCCGTTAGCGGTTTTCCGAGACTGTTTTCTCTTTGCGTGGTAGTTTGTAAATCTGTACGGCTTAAGGCAAAGGTATCCAATTTCTCGTTAACCGTGAGTCCGGTAGTTAGTTTGATAGCGGCTGTAAATTTTGTTTCGGGGTTTAAAACAAGCAGAGAAACGTCAACGGCAACCGGCTGATCATAACTAAATTTATCGGCATTAAGGTTAACGTCTTTTATAAGCAGGTGTTTTCTTGAACGCTGATCCTCCCAGTTGATCGTGGCAGCCTCTATAACGATACCACCGATAACTGAAACCGCTAGCACATTACTTTCGTCCTGCTTGCCGTTATTGCCTACAGTCGGTGATGGCTTAGTTTTTGTCGTATCGGACGCGGTTAAATCAGACCAATTACTGATGCCTTGCGGGTTTTTTGCAAGATTTAACACCAGACCTTTGACGGCAATACGGCTAATTTCAATTTTTTTTTCCAATAACGGCAGTAACTTAACCTTAATATCGCTTTCTTCCAAGGTTGCAAAAGGGTGTTCCTGAAAGCCTGAGGCATTGCCCAAAGCAATTGGGCCAGTAGTAATGCCTAGCCAGGGGAAGATTGAGAGTTTTAATTCGCCTGTTACTGTCAGATCCCGGCCTGTTTTGTCTTTAACAGCTGCGGCAATCTCAGGTTTAAAGTTATTCGGATCAACGAAAAAGGGCAAGGTAAAAATC
>CAIQND010000244.1 GCA_903873045.1 uncultured Methylococcaceae bacterium
ATGCCTTATGCGTTTCTTGTGGCAGATATTATGTCCTGGTGGCTGACTAAAATTCACCCGATGTTTGCCTGGCTGGTTATTTTTGCCGGTATGGGTATGGGTATTTCATTTATGTTTATGTGGGTCACCTCTATTCTGGAAATGTGGCTGTTTAAACCGGTATTTATTAATGGATTCGGTTCACGTTATTTGGAGTGGCGAGATAGCCCTGAAGCATCAATCGCCGATCGGATATGGGTGGTTCTTAAGACCCTGGCCCGTCAGATTAAACCCGCCTCCTTGTTTGTAAAAGAGCAATGGTTAAAGCACGGTTGGCCTGTTATTAAAAATTTAATTAAAAAATAACGAACAGCTTGCGCTAGTCCTGGCAATTAACTTAGGAATGAGCATGAAATAATGTAACTAAGTAACATCTAACTCCCCCCTTTGTAAAAGGGGGGTTGGGGGGGGAAATTAAAGTTGCTCAAGTTATTTCGTGCTCGCTCCTTAACCACGAAGACGCGAAGAAAAAGCCAAGGAAATAATGTCTGTTGCCATGGTTTATTAAGTATTCTGTTTAACTCACACCGCATCAATGTTCAGTCCCGCCTCTTTAAAAAAGGGACTGAACATTGATCGCACAACATCTCATCAACAACACACATGACAGAGTTGCTTTCAGCACTTTCTATAACATCAGCGTTAAATCAATGCAATAACCCGACACATATTTACATTGGCTACAGCGGCGGTGTAGATTCTCATGTGTTGTTGCATTTGTGTGCGTCAATAACTGACCTTAAAGACAAGATTACGGCGGTTTATGTGCATCATGGTTTACAGGTAGAGGCAGAATCCTGGGCCGGACATTGCAAAATAACGGCAGAAAGTCTGGGGGTTAATTTTGTACTACTGCGGGTCAATGCCGTTGCAGGCCAGGGAGAAAGTCCCGAAGAAGCTGCCAGAAATGCCCGTTACCAAGCATTAAAGTCATTAATTGGCGCTAATGATGTGCTGTTGGTTGCCCAGCACCGGGATGATCAATTGGAAACGGTTTTGTTGCAACTATTTCGTGGCAGTGGTTTGCGCGGTTTATCGGCAATGCCTGAACGTATGGCTTTTGGCTTGGGTCTTATGCTGCGACCGTTGCTAAATGTTTCAAAGCCTGCCATCAACGATTATGCGAAAATACACGCGCTAAGCTGGGTCGATGATCCCAGTAATCTCAGTAACGATTACGATCGAAATTTTCTACGCAATGCGGTATTGCCCTTATTAAAGCAGCGTTGGCCTGCGTGTGATAAAACGGTAGCGCGTTCAGCCAGACATTGTGCCGATGCACAACTGGTAGTCTCGGAACATGCTGACGCATTATTCCGTGGAGTTTTTACTGGTGTCGACCGGACACTTTGCATCAGTCAGTTAAAATTAGTTAACAATATCCAACAAGCACTGATCATCAGGGAATGGTTTCGGGTTCTCAATTTAAAAATGCCTGCGCAAGCGTTTATTGAACGTTTACAGTCTGAGGTTATTTCGGCAAGGGAAGATGCCGATCCGGTATTATCAGGGCAGGGTTATTGTGTGCGCCGTTATCGGGATAAGCTGTATTGCCTTAAAGCAACCGCACCTGAAATAGTCAGGGAAAGTATCTGGTCAGTCAGACAAACCTCACTCAGAATATCAACTCATCAACGTTTGTTTTGGGTGCGGTCATCGACGGGGATAAGTTGTGAGCAGTGGCAAAAATCAATAATTAGTGTAAAGGCTCGCAGCGGCGGGGAAAAAATGAGCTTGCCAAAGCGTAAAGGTCATCATTCCCTAAAAAACCTGTTTCAGGAAGCAGGTATTCCACCCTGGGAAAGGGATGCAATTCCTTTGATTTATCTGGACAACAAACTGGCCGCTGTCGGTGATTTATGGATAAGCGCAGATTTTTATAGTGAACAAGCACAGGGCTGCATTAGTTTG
>CAIQND010000245.1 GCA_903873045.1 uncultured Methylococcaceae bacterium
AAACATGATCTAACCGAGGCAAAAAACGAAATTAAGTCAGACATGAACGTACGCTTTGAAAGAATTGACGGCGAACTAAAACTAAATAGATGGATGCTTGGTGTACTGTTAGCCGGTGTACTGTCGATTGTGATTAAATCATTTTTCTAAATTGACAACACAACCCCTAAATTAAGAGGCAGGTCGGGATTTGCAACCGCCGTCACGCTTCAGATAAATTCTGTATTGAAGATGCCTGAGTAAGTTTGGACTCGCACCAAACACCTCTGCACCCTCAGTGCAGCGCCACTAATGGCACCATCCCAGGCATCATCAATAAAGAATTGAATCTCAAGATATTTTTTACCGATGCCGGTCTTGGTTTTGCAACCCCGACCGAAACGTTTGAAAGCTTCAATAGCTTTTAAAACAGGAGTAACGGGATTGCAAATCCCGTCACGCTTCAACACCGGCGTAGGCCGGAATAAGGCTTTCGAGCGCAAGCAAGAATAAGCGTTTCCGGCACGTACAAGTGTGCCGGAAACGCCACCACGCGCTACGCTTGGGTGGCCTTATTCCGGCCTACGCCTGTAGAATGAAAAACAAGCGCATAAATTCAATTCATAACATTATGATTTAAAACTATTTTCCATAATGAGAACTGCTGAACGTTTACCGGGTCATTACAAAAAATTTACTTAACGCACCTGTTAATGGTTATTACGATACGCTATCAATTCGGCTAACTATCTCACTGGATGCCAGTTCCAGTCCATTCTTGTAACAAGCAATGGCGTTGTCTTTATCATCTTGTGCAAACAATAAGTCACCCAGTAATTGATAAGCCTGAACGGTAGGTTCGGCGGCGATGCTTTTAGCCAAGTAGCTTTCCCCTTTAAAGGTATCACCGCATTTAATCGCCAGTTTGCCCATAACGGCCAACAACACGGCATTTTCCTGATGCACATAAAACCATTTTTCAGCGGTTTCAAGCTGCTTTTGGACATTATTCGACTGGATACTACCAAACAATACAACTAACGTTTCATCCCATACAGTGGCTAAAGTATTAGCCAGTTCATTTTCAATCTCAACACCTGCGCCAGCGTTAATCATGGCGGCGAAATAAATGGCCGAAATACCTGCCATCGTTTTTATATAATTAGGGATTTCTGACCATAAGGTTTGAATTTCTTCTGTGTTGCCTTTTTCGGCAGACTGCTTTAATAATTGGCTGAAAGCTTCTGTTTCCAGCAATTTAACTTCGGCCTCCATCAGAATTTTATGGGTATGCAAGGAAGGAATCAGCTTTCTGATGCCTTGCCAATCACCGACCTGCTGATAGGTTTGATGTAATAATTTTAAAACACTGGCGTGAGTCGGGTCGATTGAATGCAATCGAGTCAGCGTTTCCAGGGCTTGTTCAAACTGGTTGCCTGACAAATTAAGTTCTGCTTGCGTCAGTCCTATCACCACACTGGAATCGGGTGATTGGTCATTAGCCGCTTTTAAATATTCATCCCTTTTATCAAAAGCTCCGCGTGATTGCGCGGCTCTTGCTGCCGTCAGATAATTAATTAACGGTGCACCACTGTGGGAGGCATGTTTAATTAAAACATTTTCAGCTTTTTCCCAGTTACCTTCTGCCGAGTCCACCAATCCTGCGATCAGCGCTTCTTGAGAACGGTTAAATTTAATGTTTTTACCACGACTCTTGATTTGACCGGGCAATCTGAACAGCCAACCCAGCACACGGAAGAAAAAATAAAATATAAAAAAACCAAATATCAAGCTAACGGCAAAAACGACCAGCGATGTTTCCAGTGACCAATGCCCAATACCAATCAACACATAGCCCGGATTATCAAACTGTTCCAGTCCGTTACTAACAATAAATGCGACTGCGACAGTAACAAGAAGAGAACCCAGAAAATAAAATAATTTTTTCATCAAGTATCTCTCATTGCCCAGCTGGTAATGCTTCAGTTGGAGCCTCTTTTTCAGGCGGCTTTACTGCTTCAACGGGTGTAACTGTTTCTTCCGGCTTTATTGCTTTAATGGGCTCAACGGGAGCAACTGTTTGTTCCAGTGGCATGGCTTTATCTGACTCTAACCTCAGCTTGCTAATATCTCTGAGCATTTTTAACGATAAGCTAATGTCCGGGTATTGGCTATGAATTTTAATACTACCGAATCGATCCAGTTCAGCAATAAAATTATCAATCTCCGTGTTCTTGGTAAAATGTTGTTGTGTCCATTTTTTTGCATCGGCCAGACTGGATTTAAAAAGCGCTTCATTATGTTGAACTAACGAAATCTTTACAATTTCCAGCTTGACTCGTAATTGCTCTTGAATAAACTGCGCTTCTTCGGGCGTTAGTATTTCTTTAACTTCATGTTCTGTGTGCCGGATGGTAACAATGCCTTCCAGTTGGTTCATGGCAGAATCAAGCAAGCCTTGATCTTCTGTGGTTTTTTCAGCGGGGGCTTTTACTTCGGCCTGCGGTGACAATGCCTTACCGGTATAAGGCAAAAACAACACTAACTTGTCAACAGCGTCTTGCATTGTCTGAATTGACGCATAAATGCCGACCACATCGGGAACCGTCACACGCTTCATGACTGAAAGTTCCTTGGCAATTTCTTCGCGCACTTTAAACGCCCCGGCATCACCGCTTTCTCTTAAACGTTGGTCGGCGGCTTCCAATGCTTCCAGCGTGGTATTAACATCACCAATTAAATGTAAACGTTCATTAGCGACACTTAACAAATATTCGGCATCAGCAATTAACCAATCACCGCGCGTCTTTCCAAGTTGACGCTGTAACCGTGCAATGGATTCATTCAACTCTTTGCGAGTACTGTCGAGCTTTTCGTTGTGTAACTGAGAGAAGTCAGCCAGCGTTTTGGTAAAGTGGGTATCTTTACCGGCAACATTAGCTTCCAGGGTAGCAAGTTGGGACTGAATGGCGACAAGCTGAGACTGATAGTCAGAAATCTGCTTAGACATTTGCCCTTTAACTTCGCCGCCTAAATCTTCTTGCTGATCGCGCAATTGGCTAAAGAAGAAAAAGCCGGCACCCGCAAGACCAAGGATAATGAGCAAAATAATAATGCCAAACCAGAATCCGCTGCGCGACCGTCGTGCCTGTTTAGTCTCGCCCAGGTCTTGTTCTTGTTGTTCACTCAATTCGGCCACTCTATTCCTCCCGTTACACACATTGTTACTGTCTCAAGAATTGCTTCATCTGAAGGACTATGAGCCACTGCAATTCGTTTAAATCCGATGTTGACCGCTATTTGTTTTATTCTATTACTAACCACCACCAGTGGCACTTCAAATAATCGGTGATGATGTTTTTCTTCCAGCATGATTAACAAGTTTTGCAACGACTCACCACTGGTTATAGTGATGACATTCAACTTATCTTGCATCAGTAACAAATTGACTGCCGCACAGTCAATGCCGGGTATTATTCTTTTATATACGTCCAGATACTCAACGCTTGCACCTCTGCTACATAGCGTAGTTGCCAGTTCTTCGCGCCCACCTTGACCACGAATAATCAAACAATGCTGACCCTGCATCTGTTGCATCTCAGGCATTGCCATTAATGCCTCACTATTATAATCATTTTCAGGCACCAAATCGGGCGGCAATCCGGCCAGCGTCAAAGCTTGCGCGGTTGCTTTTCCTATTGCAGCAATGCGTATCGACTTAAACTTTTTTATTTTATCACTATCTGAATAGTATCCGTGCATAGTTACTGCATTGGCACTAATAAAAATAAACCAATCATATCTGTCCAGATGAGCCAATGTATTTTGGATGACACCAGAATCTTCCATCGGCACAATAGCCATCGTTGGAAACCGAACCGCCACTCCGCCAGAACCTTCAATTAACCGGCTTAGCTTTTCTGCTTGGTGTACGGGGCGAGTCACTAAGACATGCGCCCCCGACAGCAACTTTATCAATGAAATAGCGCTTGCAGAACTTTATCTGCACCCTGAGCCAGTAAATCTTCAGCAATCAGTCGCCCGATAACGTTCCCCTGATCTAGTCCACCTGAACGCTCAGACCGGTAAATGACGCTACCATCAGGGTTGCCAACCAAGCCACGCATAAATAACTGTTCGCCCTGAAGCAAGGCAAAACCGGCAATAGGTACTTGGCAACCGCCATTTAACCGTGCGTTCATCGCCCGTTCGGCAACAACACACAAGCCGGTTTCAGCATCATGCAAAGCCGCCAACATGTCATTAATTTCTACGTCATCAATACGGCATTCTATGCCTATGGCACCCTGCCCGATGGCCGGCAAGCTGACACTTGCATCCAAAGACTGGGTGATTCGGTTAGCCATTCCCAATCTTTTTAAACCCGCAGAAGCCAGAATAATGGCATCATAATCACCCGCATCCAGCTTGGCTAAGCGGGTGTTAACATTACCCCTTAACGGCATGACCTGAGCATCAGGAAACTTCTCTTTAATCTGACATTCTCTGCGCAAACTGGACGTGCCAATTCTGGCGTTAGCGGGTAACGCGTTTAACGAAGCATAATGGTTGGACACAAAAGCATCGGTTGGATCTTCGCGCGTTAAAATGCTGGCCAAATGCAAGCCGCCAGGAAAATCTACCGGCACATCTTTCATAGAATGTACGGCAATATCAGCCACACCCTCCAACATGCCTTGCTCTAATTCCTTAACAAACAAACCCTTGCCGCCCACCTTGGCTAAAGGCGCATCGAGAATTTTATCACCTCGCGTCACCATTTTAACCAATTGCGTCCTCACCCCTGGAAATGCCCGTACCAATAATTCTGCGACGTGTTCTGCCTGCCACAACGCCAAAGGACTCTGACGTGTCGCAATACGAATAATTTTCTCAGCCAAAAGGAAGACCTCTATTTTCAAAAAATGCGCCTATTGTAACCTTATTTAAGGTGATGGTCTGTTATCGAATAGCAATAGTTTGTTTGATGCCTAGTTAAGGCAGGGCGGTTTAAGGTTAAACCGTTCACTGAGCGGAGTCGAAGCGGACAACTCGCTTCAACTCCGCTCAGCGAACGGTCTCTTTTGATACTTTATCAGGTCATTATGCTGTAAAATTATTTCTTTTTTAGATTTCATGGCACATGGCTCTTAATTCTCTTCAGCGCATTGCGTTAACACCCGGTGAACCTGCCGGCATAGGCCCCGATCTTTGTATTCAACTGGCACAGCAGGATTTACCCTGTCAACTCATCGCCATAGCCAGTCCTGAATTATTGGTGCAGCGTGCCCGTCAGTTAGGCCTTTCTATCCACATAAATGAATTTGACAGTTCTTTACCGCCAACACCCCATACAGCAGGAAGTTTAACGGTGTTACCGGTTGAGCTCGCCGAACCGGCTCAATGTGGACAAATAAACTCGCTAAATAGTCGCTATGTCTTAAAAACCCTTACCCAAGCAACCAAAGGTTGTATGGAAGGGCTTTTTGATGCGATGGTCACCGGCCCTGTCCATAAAGGCGTTATCAATGATGCCGGCTTTGCTTTTAGCGGCCATACTGAATATATTGCCGAGATTACCGGTGGTCACCCGGTGATGATGCTGGCAACGCCGGGATTGCGTGTTGCCCTGGTGACGACTCACTTGCCACTCATTGAAGTGAGTCCGGCCATTACGCAATCACGCTTAAGAGCCGTCATTCATATACTGAATAATGAGTTGCGTACACGCTTTAATCTTGACAACCCCAAGATATTAGTGTGCGGACTTAACCCGCATGCCGGTGAAAACGGTCATTTGGGGCGCGAGGAAATCGACATTATTGAGCCGGTACTGGACGGCTTGCGCCAACAAGGTTTTAACCTTCTGGGCCCGCTTCCGGCAGATACGCTATTTACCCCCAAATACCTGGCTACTGCGGATGCCGTGTTAGCCATGTATCACGACCAAGGACTGCCAGTGCTTAAATATATAGGCTTTGGCAAGTCTGTTAATATTACGCTGGGACTTCCTATTATCCGCACCTCTGTTGACCATGGCACCGCTTTAGACTTGGCTGGCACGGGCAAAGCCGACATCGGCAGCCTGTTTGTTGCCCTGGAAACAGCCTTAACCATGGCAACCAACAACTCTTGAAACTATGACACATACTCCACGCAAGCGCTTTGGTCAGAATTTTTTACATGACCACAACATCATTTACAGCATACTTTCCAGCTTACAGGCCAAACCCGGTCAACACTGGGTTGAAATAGGCCCCGGTTTGGGTGCGTTAACCGAACCCTTATTACAACAAAAATTACGTCTTGATGTCGTTGAACTCGACCGGGATCTGGTGGTGGTGCTTAAAGACAAATTCAAGGACTATGATAATTTACAAATCTTTAGTGGCGATGCCTTAAAATTCGACTTTTCTGCGCTGGCTCAAGATAACGAGAAACTGCGTATTATTGGCAATTTGCCCTATAACATTTCAACGCCGTTAATGTTTCACTTGTTAAGTAACGCTTCCTGCATTGAAGACATGCACTTTATGCTGCAAAAAGAAGTGGTTGACCGGATTTGTGCGTCACCCGGCAGTAAAAAGTACGGACGACTCAGTGTCATGATGCAATATTATTGTGCAACCGAGCTGTTATTTGACGTGCCGCCAGAAAGCTTTGATCCTGCGCCTAAAGTCATGTCGGCGATTGTCCGGTTAGTGCCGCACCAGCAGCCACCTGTTATCGTTAATGACATTAAAATGCTCAATAGAGTGGTTGTACAAGCCTTCTCACAACGCCGTAAAACGTTGCGTAATTCCTTAAAAAAACTCATCGAAGAAGAAGCAATTGTCGCCCTAAACATAGATCCCACCTTAAGAGCCGAAGCATTATCACTGGATGATTTTGCACGATTAAGTAATCTATTACATGACCTGCCCTGATCTGCGACAATCTGTCACGCGACAATATGCCACATTCCATTCGTTAGAGTTTATCGCTACTATAGCGGCAACTCTTGAGATGCAAACTTCCTCCACGGAAATCAGAGTTTTATATCCTTCTCTTAATGCGGCCTAAACAACCGCATTTTTTTTGCCCTCCACTTTGTTTACCTGCGACAATCTGTCACGCGACAATATGCCACATTCCATTCGTTAAACTTTATCGATACTATAGCTGCAACTCTTGAGATGCAAACTTCCTCCACGGAAATCAGAGCGTTATATCCTTCTTTTAATGCGGCCTAAACAGCCGCATTTTTTTTGCCTGTTGCCTTGATTACCCCTGCGACAATTTGTCACGCGACAATATGCCACATTCCATCCATCCGTTTTTATCGTTACTATAGCCGCAACTCTTGAGATGCAAATTTCCTCCTCGGAAATCAGAGTGCTATATCCTTCTTTTAATGCGACTTAAATAGCCGCATTTTTTTTGCCCACAGCTTTCTGACAGCTCATATTTCATGCTTTAAGACTCAACAACACTGCCTTTTAAGCCCAGTCAGCGTTGAATACCCGCTATTTTGAATAGTGCCTTGAATCCACCTTTTAATAGTAGCCGTTAACTAGCATGGATGCACAAACTTTGGCTTACAATTTAAACGCAGCACTTAAATTTGGTGATTATTCAGTTCCCCTCTTTAACAAAGAGGGGTTAGGGGAGATTTTATTAGATAAATCCCCCGCTGCCCTCGCTTTGCCCTCCCCCTTTTTCAAAGGGGGAGGTGAATGCTTACTAAATTTGAGCCCCTGTTTTATCCATCCCATAAAGCAAAACACTATGTGCCATCATGTCAAAGATAGCACCATCATCCGTGTACTTATCTTCATAAATTTCATCATTATGTCCACGTTGGCTGTAGGCTTGCTCAATCGATAGCCGAATTTGCGGCTTATACACTTCATTTAAAAAATGATGCCTGTCCTTATTGCGTTGAATGGTCAACAAGATAGTCTCATCGGCTTGTTTTTCCTCGCAGACTTCCCTAATAATTAAGGCCTCTTCATCGCTGATAGGATAACGTTCTTTAATACCATCGATGGTTGCCAGAATGGATGCTTTAACAACCGGACTGGGCATCGTATTTCCGCCACCCGCACGCGGTTCTTTTATGGTGCCTGGCTGGTTTTCGGTAATGCCTTTGTAAACTACATTAGCTTTAATCAACTCTACCTTACTGATTGCCTTCATCAATTCAGACTCAGAACCTTCCTTGATTAATTGCGGCTGGATAAATTCAGCAAACAATACAAATTGCTCAATCGCTTCCGCATAATGATAAAAACTGCTCAAAAAATTAAAAGCCTTAACCAACTTAGCCAATTCATACACATAACCTTTACGCTCCGTTAAATCTTCATAACGAAACAAAAAACGCTGGCGGCAACGATTTGCCGCTGTTTGTATGACGGCATCATGACCTTGCTTTAACAGCTCAACAAATTGCGTGGCATCCGTATCAATAAACAAACCACGCCCGATAATGCCTTGATAAAGCAGAATGACTTTTTGCTCATCGGGTGGAGTCGCCTCATAAGGGGAACCTTTACGGTATTTATTAAAGGCTTTTAGGATATTGGCCGTGTTATTGGTAAAGTCGATCACAATCACTTTGTTCTTGCCTTCATAGCAACGGTTCAAGCGGGATAAGGTCTGTACGGCATTTTTATCCATCACCGGTTTATCCAAAAACATACCCACCAATAACGGTTCATTAAATCCGGTTTGAAACTTGCTCGCCACAATCATAATGCGATAATCGTCCTGCTTAAAACGGTCTTCAATCAATTCACCGTTATTAAGCCCGTTAAGTTGATGCTCTCTAATCTCCTCGTTGGTATCCCTATGCGTAAAATCCGAAAAGGCATACAGTATTTTATAATGGTATTGATCAGGATCTGATTCGTGTTTTTCGGCAATTTTGGCTTTTAATAAATGATAATACTTTAAACCGGCAACGCGTGATGAAGCGACAATCATCGCCTTGGCCCTGCCATTAATCAGCGGTTTAACCAGCTCTTCAAAAGCGCGTAATATCACTTCGGATTTATATTGGATCAAACCATCATCCTCAAAAGCCACTTGTTTCAACAATTTACTGACAATACCCTTAGGGTATATTTTTTCTTCTTCATCTGCATTAGGCACTAACGGACTATGTAAGTTATATAACGTATCGTAAGAAATAATCTGCGCGGCAACATCAATAATATAGCCTTCATCTATCGCCTCCGCCTCGCTATAAGTGTCAAAAGCCTCACCAAATAATTTAACCGTGGCGGCTGTCGGTGTCGCGGTAAAAGCGACAAATAACTGATTAGGCGCATGGACTGTCAGTACTTTTTTGATTTCATCCAAGCCATCTTCTGCTTGTTCAATAAGTACCTGTGAGCCGTCTTGAAACGGTTGGCGAATAGCGCGGGCATTCTTGCCTTCCTGCGAGCGATGCGCCTCATCAATCAAAAAAGCGACCCGCACGGTTTTTAAGGTGTCATCGGTACGTAATAAATCAACAATCCGCTGAAACTTCTGAATCGTAGTGACAATAATCGGTTTACGTTGCTGGATTAAGCTCTTTAACTCGCTGGATTTATTCGCATAGGCCATTTGCGCCGCCAAGTGATTAAAACAATCCAGCTCATCACGGACATTGTTATCCAAATTGGTGCGGTCAGTCAGTACAAACACCATGTCCACCAACTTAACGCTGCTATCGGCTTTATAAAGACTGTGTAAACGTTCGGCTAACCAACTGATGGTTAACGTCTTGCCGGAACCCGCTGAATGATTAACCAAATATTTTTTGCCGATTTCTCCGGTATCAGCAAAATGGGCTTGAATATCGGCGCTTAAATTATCTACCAAGCGCCATTGATGATAACGTGGAAACAAGCTGTAACTGGGTTTACCGTCTTTTGCAGGAACGTAGACACAATAAAAGCTCAATGCTTTTAATAAATTGTCCTTAGCCAGAACATCCCGATAAAAAAACTCAACCGGATATTCACCCTCGGTTTGCGGTTCATTTACCAAGCCCGCGTTATACCAGCGAAAATGACTTTCCATGCGCGGATTGGTCGCCACTTTAATATCGGCGGTATCCATTGCCACATATAAAAACGGCAAGCTGAAAATTTTATCGTCATGATTACGGTCATTAAACTGCTTAACGGCATCATGTACCGTTTGATTTTTTTCGTGTTTAAGCTCAATGACGATAATTGGCAGACCGTTCAGGAACAACACGACATCAGGCCGCTTACCCTCTTTAATGACTAATTCAGACTTAATCTGAATCCGGTTTTCCAACCAGTGTTTATTGGCGATGCTGTCACTGGAACGCGGCTCCGGATAAAACAACTGGAAAGTCTGGCCGCGTACCTTCAAACCATTACGAATAATTAACCACAACGGCTGAAAAGCCAAAGCCGCTTTTAATGCCTTAAGTATTTCGTCAACACTGTCAGAACCATAATTGACCTGTAATCGTGCTAAAGTTTCGGCCTGCGTCGCCCTAATAAAGGCTAGCAGTAAGTCTTCAGCAATATAGCATTCTTTATCGGTTATATCATCGGCTTCTAAAATTGTGTACCCGTGTTGGAATTGCAGGTAATTTATAAGGTGATTTTGGAATTGCGCTTCTGGCCCATAGCCTGTCATAAACTGGCCTCAAGCTCGGACAATCGATTTTCTGCAACGTCCCATGGTAAGCGCCGTCCTTTTTGTTTCATACGCTGATAGGCTATTCTTGCGGCATGAATGGTAATCACTTGATGCGTTATCATGGCTTCGACAATCCATAGCGTGCCTTTAACTTCAATATTTTCATGCTCCGCAGCTTTCCTTAAGTTTTGATCCCCAGTCAACAACGGACATTTCTCCTGTTTCGCTAACATTAAAGCAAAACAATCGTAACGGCTGGGCTGTTTGTACTTGTTAACCAATACTTCAACTTCAGCCATAGATTTAGACGTTAACTCACCCAACTGTAAGCCATATTCCAACAGATACCCATGATCTGCTTCCAGTTCATCCACAAACAGCATATCCGGCACTTGGAATTGAAACGGCAACTTAAACAGCTCGGTGATCAACTCACCGTCTTCTAAATCAATCAGGATATTAGCGTCGCTAATGAGTAATTGGCTCAAGACTTTCTAACGTCCGTTGTTGATGAAACTTGGTTACTGGCAAACCTAATAATTCAGCCGCTTTGGACTCGGTAAAATAGGCTTCAGCCAATGCCCGATAAACCAACTGCTTAAATAAAATGGTTTGCTCGGAAGGGTATGGCTTATTCGGTTCTTGCTTACGCCAGCCACGTTGGCTAAACATCATAAAAATACGCTCAAAAGTCGCTTGCGTAATAACTCCGGATTGCTTGGCACGAAATAACACACCCTGCATGCTCAAACCAAACTCATGTTTCAAAAAATAAAGCTCACCTAATTCAAGCTGATGGCGATTTTTACCTAAATGCTCAATAAGTGTGGTTTTAGGCAATAAAAAAGCCCCAGCAAAACGATTACAAAGGGCTTCTTCATCGTCTAATAGAGATTGATCCAGTCGGCCTTTTAACAGTAAATGACCTAATTCATGCGCCAAGGTAAAGCGTTGGCGGTCGCCCGTCCAGTTGGCACCAACAACGATTAAGGGCGTTGTATTAATCGTACCGGCCAAGCCATCAAATTTATTGTCACTGCCCACCGTGCTGCTAATCACCATGATACCTTGAGATTCCAAGGTATCAATCAGTTCGGGAATGCAATTTAAGCCTAGTTTCCAAATGGCACGGACAGTTTCAGCCAAGGCTTCTATTTGTTCGACATCGCTGATGTGTTCAGGTAAGCCTAAAGGTAAAGCAAAAGATTGAATAGGTGGCTGTGGATATAAGCTTAACAACTCATGCCAGCGTTCAGCTTGATCAAAAATATCCGCCTGAATTTTATCGAGGCTTTTTTGTGATAAGGTGCTTTTTTTACGGTATTCAATGCCCTCAATTTTTAGGGATTGCGGGCGAAAAAAATACTC
>CAIQND010000246.1 GCA_903873045.1 uncultured Methylococcaceae bacterium
AGTTGTTCAATTTGTTTGCTGATTTGATAAAAGGGGTAGCGAGGATCAACGTCCAGTGCTGTGCCGGGTAAAGTCGCCGGGTTGGCTTGGCTATTTTGCAGTAGCACCGTAAATTTATGATTGGATGCCTGAATGCCGGTGGGTACTTGCTGTGCGCCCAGATAACTGTTAATAAAACGGGATTTGGCCGTAGAATTACCGCCAATTAAACTGATTATTGGCCACCATGAGTTTTTACAGGCAGTCGTTTCATCCATTTCAATGAGTCCAAGATCGAATTCAATTTGATCAAGTTCATGAAAGATTTTTGCTGATTTTAGCAATACCGGATTGTCATTAGCGAAGTGTTTTTCAAGATTGTTCAGGTACTTACTCACTGTCTTTTCAGTCATCAGTTTAATCCCCATGTTTACTGAGTTTTGAGATATAAATGCGTTGGAGTATACACCTAACGATGTTTTGATAATACAAAAAACAGGGTAGACTTTTAAGCTATATTATAACTGTAAATCAATGCCTCTCTATTGGCGAGTTGTTTTTTCGTACTCTGATAAACAGGATATAGAGTATATTATTATTTTAATTGAAGCCTTATGCAGGACTAAAATGACGGTGAGGAATCCAAGCTTTGTTAATCTTCCAAGCTTAATGCTGATGTGGGTTACGCTAATGTTGTCAGGTTGTGGTACGCCTTTTTTTGGTAGCTATGGTGCAAATGGCCTGAGTAAAGAAGAATTTACGCATTATGTGGAAGGTGTGTTTAAACTGCAAAACAGCATGACCAGCGAAATTATGGATTATTTGGAAACGGATGACAAAAGCAATCATGATGATTTGTTAAAAGCAGAACAACACATGCAGGAAGCCTGTGGCCCCCTTAATGAATACGCTTCCCGCGAAAGTGAAGGCTTGGATACGGGGCTTTTTTTAAGTCGGCGCGTTGAGCAGTCTGCTATTGATTGTGAGCAAGCCGCTCAAAAAGTTAAGTTGCTGCTGGATCACTAACAGACAAAGGCTGGCGTGTTTGATGCGTAATAATTAAAGGTTTCCCAGGTTACTTTCGACTTATCCAAATTCGCACCCTAATCTAAAAGGTATGACCTTGAGGCTAACTCACTTATAATTAAAACAGCCAATAAAGGATATTATGAGCCAGTCGGATGAGAATGTTGATTTACCCGTAACAGATGATTACGATAGTCCCTGGAAAGAAGCGGTTGAGCGTTATTTTCCAGAATTTATAGATTTTTATTTTCCATTCGCTTACGAACAAATTGACTGGACTGAAAATCCGGTATTTTTGGATCAGGAATTACGCTCGGTCGTAAGAGATGCTGAATTAGGCAAACGCTTTGTTGATAAATTAGTTCAGATTAAATTATTGACTGGCGAAGAGAAGTGGTTGTACGTTCACATTGAGGTACAAGGCTCTAAACAAACTGAATTTGCTGAACGCATGTTTGTTTACAATTACCGGATTTATGATCGGTTTCGGCAACCGGTCGCCAGTTTAGCGGTATTAGCCGATGAACATAAAAACTGGAAGCCATCGTCTTTTGGCTTTGAGTTCTTGGGCTGTAAACATACCCTTGAGTTTCCAGTGGCTAAGTTGACTGATTACCATGATCAGCTTGAAACATTAAAAACATCGGAAAATTCGTTTGCCATCGTCACCGCGACGCATATTTTGACTCAACAGACCCGAAAAAATGATGCCCAACGTTACGAAGCCAAATATGCGCTGGTTAAAATTTTATACCAGCGTCAATGGGACAAGCAGCGCGTTATCGATTTGTTTAAAGTTATTGATTGGATGATGCGATTGCCCAAAGCACTGGAACAACAATTGTGGTGTAAGATAGAATCTCTTGAGGAGGAAGAAAAAATGCAATATGTCACTAGCGTAGAACGGATTGGGATAGAGAAAGGGATGGAAATTGGGATGGAAAAGGGTATGCTAAAAGGTGAGCAAAAAATTTTACGTCGCCAGTTAGAACGGCGCTTTCAGATTCTGCCCGACTGGGCTATTGAGCGTATAGCGCAAGCTTCGGAAGCAGAGCTTGAACAATGGCTGGATAATATACTGGATGCGACCAGTATCGACGTTGTTTTTACAGAGACTACCGCAGCACATTAAAATCAGCTTACACCACAAAGACACGAAGAAATAATACGTCGTGTTTTTGTGGTGATAAACTAGTGAAAATTAAATAATCCGCTCGCCCCGCGCCAGTTTTGGCAACTTGCCTTCCAAGCCCATCGCGCTGCGCATGACTTTATTTTTAGCGGGCAAGATGCGTTCAGCCAGTCCTAAGCCTAAATTGCGTATCAGTTTTAGGGGTAACACTTCATTACTAAATACCTGATAAAAAATATCCATGACGGTCATCATTTTCAGGTTTTCATTGCGACGCATTTTTTCATAGCGTTTTAAAACGGTTAAACTGCCAAGTTCA
>CAIQND010000247.1 GCA_903873045.1 uncultured Methylococcaceae bacterium
CGGCATAGGTCAGGCCGATCGCATGTTGTCTGGGATCAAAATACTCGCCCCGTCCCAGTTCAGGCATATATTGAACCACCTTAAGTGGCTCGCCACCACCCACCAAGGTAGTGATGGTTTTGTCGCCAAGTGCTTCAATAATTTCTCGATCCACCGCTTCTGTCAGTACTTCGTTATATTGCAGCCTACCGCCGATCAAACACCATCGCTCTCCCTGATGTGGTGTATTTCGTAAGATAAGACCGAACTCACCTATTTCCCTCTTATCGAGTCGAAAGGGTAGCACATCAACGCAGGTGATGGGTAAGCACTTTTGAACTTTGCTCCACTCGTCGTCGGGTAGCCAAAAGGATGATTTGGGAGATTGTAACGTCATAGCGTGATTAATTAAAGAGTAAAGAGGAAGGTATCTGGATGAAGGCGGTATTACCGATAATTCATCCTGCTTATTAAAAATTGTAAAAATTAAAAATTTAACACACAATAAAATAGTTTGCCTAATTTCTTATGCAGTTTACGAATTATCGTATAGACACAACGGGGAAATTGCGGGACATTCAAAAGGGTGGGCAATGATTTTGCTCTAACATGGTATAGTTTATTGATCTCTAAATGGAATATAAACGATACCACTTTATTAATAATAAACCTGCAATTAATGGCTTGTTTTCATCAGCCCAGCACTCACCTCACTAAATCAAATAACATGAGCTATCTATCAGGTACATTATGAGTCAATTACGCAAACAATTATTCGGTATCCCACGTAAAGAAATTCGTTGCGAACGGCGTGGTTTTGACATAGTTGACACGGCTATAACAATGCGTATTGAGACCATCGGGGAAACGTTTATATTAGGTTATCACGCGGCTTTGTTCGATGATCATCCTCATGCTCTGGAAATGACGTTAAATATAGTATCGCCTGAATTGCGAGAAATAAGCCCGACAATACGCACTATAGGAAAACCCAAGTCAGACTTCTGGCAAGTTTGTTGAGGAAAAGTCGCTTGATTTTGATGGGTATCGGGCATAAGCACAGTAGTTCCATCGGTGAGCGGGGTATCATGCCCTTTCCACAGCCAGCTTTGATGCGCCTGTTGATGCAATGTGTTGCCCGACGACGAGACAGCGTCTTTTAACGGCTCAAGAGCTAATCGTTTTCTGGCATTACAATAAGTTTACTTATCACAGCTAGCCAGTTTTGACGGAGATAAAATATAGTTCTTGATATACGCATGTTTAGTGCCTTTAGGCGCTTGAATTGACGGAATGATTTCTGTCCATCCGTTTTTTTGTTTATTAATTCCCTTGAGGGTATAAACTTCATCAGCACAATTAAGTTTATACAAAATATTGGCATTACTCTTGGTATCAGGCGTACGCCTTACATTGGCAGGTATGCGACTATTAATAAAAGCTTTATTTTCAGCGCTTATAGACAGTAGCTTATTATGATGGTTTTCAGAGATCATAGACAGTAGTTCATTATGATATTTAGAGAGTCCAAAAACAATAAGAGCTAAATATAAACTAACCACTATATTCCCAAGATTATGTTTAATAGTCACTAAGCAGCGAATGATAAACGGATAGACAGCGTAAACAACAGCAATAATATCGCGAAATAAACCAATAACCTGTTGATGTATTATCTGCTCTAAGGTATTAACAAAACGCTGCCAAACACCTGCGGGTTTTATGATGTTAAAAAGCGTCTTGCCCCATTGGTCTAGCGTCGGGCGTTTACTGGGTTTATGCAAACTACCTTCAAACGCGGCCATAAATAAACGTTGTAGCTTTAAATCGAGTTGAGTAAATAAGGCATGAGGGGCAGGTAATATGGTAATGGCTGATTTATTACGACCCTGTACAAAAAAGCCATTTTTAATCAAATCTGGAACGGTCGTAAGATGCGCATAAGGCGCATTAAAGCTTGCTGCATAGGGATGTATACCAAACAAAACCCGGTAAAATATAATGGCAACAGCAAAGCTGTCCCATTCAACGGGAATATACTTATCTTTAATACTAACGCCTTGCCATTCAGGGGGGATATAGTCAGGTGTATTGACTTGTGCAGAATGTAACACGCGCTTGTTTTTAGAGATCTGGATAGAATCTATATCAATAATGGATATTTTTGAGTCGGGATCAACCAGGATATTTTGGGGCTTAATATCAACAAACACATAGTTGTTTAAGCTGTGAACTAAATGAATAGGCACGGCTAAATTAAGACATAATTGTAAGCGCTTTTGGAAAGCATCAGACAATTGACGATTAAAGTTTTGATGTAAGGTATTAACCGCTCTAATCGTCGGTGTGCATAAGCTTTCTAATTGAATGCTGTCCTCAAAAGCAAGCTGCATAATAAAGCCCGCAAACTGCTGGTCTATAAACACGAGTTCCTGAGGAAAACAGACCATAAAATCATTATTTTGTAGATGAGTCGGTGCATTTTTAATCAAGAACTCAATCTTTGCCAGACGTGTTTGAGTACGGTATTTTTCTTCATAGAGTTTGACACAGCAGTTTAAATAAATCTCAGGTGAGAGAATTTTATGAATCTTCCCTTCACCGCCAGAAGCAAAATGTTTCCCTTCGACCGTAATGATTTGATAAGTACGGGTGATAAGCGTTAATGTCATGCAAGATAGCCCATTAATTAAACCAAAAGCCCTAGAATCATAGTCTTATCATCCGTTGTATCTTTGATTTTTTCAGTACCACTTTCCAGGATAGCAGCCCACTCTGCCTGAATCTCTTCATGGGATAATGTGAGATGCTTTGCCTTTAAGTGCTTAACAATAGGATGATAAAAGCCTTGAAAGGGTAGATTAATATCTTCGATCTTAATCTGGTCTACAGTCTTTGATGTATTTATATAGGTTAAAAAGGCGAAGTTTTCACAGCCATCCGATAATAAGGTAAAGCCAAACGGCTTATCTAAAATAACGCGACTTTCAATATATTTATCGGGGTCATGCCAAATTGACGAAGTAATAAAAACAGTCATGTTAGCTTCTTCGCCTTTAAACGGAGTCATAATCGCCTGCCACTGACCTTCATTATTACAATAGGCCGCTCTACCATCACCAATATGAGTGACCAATAAGCCAATAGGCGAATAGATAACAGCGATAACCGTACAAGCCAATAACTTTAACTCCAGATTATTAACCTGTGCAAATGACTCTAAATCCTGATAGACCTGATATAAAGCCTGTCGAGAAATAGTGTTCCACGCCTCGGATGTCGGTAAGCAATGATGAGTAAGCCAGTGTTCTTTTTCTATCGTCAGCGCTAACACATTTGCTGTTTGCTCAGCAACAAACCGGGAGCCTATATCAGATTTTTCTGCGGAACCGGCACCATCACAACAAACTGCGACCCCCCATTGTTGATCCATTCGCTGAATGGATCGATGGTCTTGGCAAGGCTTATTGCGCTTCCTATGATCTTTACCTATGGCTGAATAATGAACGATTAACCATTCATTTGATGAACAAAGATTTTCCGAAGCATGAATGGGCTTGTCCGATGTGTCCATTAATTTTTATAGCCCGTCATCCAGGTGGGCATCGGTAGATTACTTTCATTTTCATCACTACTCGCTATGGCTATACTGGCGCTTAGCCATTTAAAAAACTCAGAAAATTTAGCCGACTCCAAGGGTAAAGGAGATACTTTGTGTGTACGTCCTCCTTCAGAATAAGAACCGGCAATGCTTTCGAGCATGTGCAAGTTTGCCCCTGTCACGCCAATGGGTAAAAACAAGAAATCCTTTTCAGCCATGCCGGTGGCTATTTCTTGTGCCAGTCCTATTACATCCTGCCCCGTATCGGGTGCGCCATCCGTTATTAGAACAATCCACGGGCGATTATAAGGTTGTCCGGTATTCTTATAATAATGTTTTCTGGATTGTACCAAAGCAATGCCTGCACGCACACCATCGACCAGTTTAGTGCTGCCTTTAGCACTTAATACCGGTGGTATAAAGTGATCAACTAAAGCGGGGGGTTGAATAATTTCTACGCTATCACTAAACGCGACAATCGCAATTTCAAGGCGATTCGCCGTCGCATTATCTTCAAGTATTTCGGCATGGAACTGACTTAAACCTTGATTAAGTTGGTTAATGGGTGAGCCACTTGGATTTAAAGTAGACATTGAGCCAGAAACGTCAACTACTAAACAGCAAATGGTTTTTTGTTCATAGTTATCAGGTGTTTCAATAAAATCGGAAATTGACATAGGGAGTCCTCATTAGCATAAACGGTATATTATGGGTTAGGTTGAGAATTAAGTTTACTGATTCTTGCCTTATTGTATAATCAAGAGCTATACACCATCGGTTCGCTCATGTTTATAACAATATGATTATTAATGATTATTTTTGGCTGGTTTGCTAAAAAACAACACATCACTCCATTGTAACCAAATGAATCTATTGAACTTTAAAAAAAATGAGCGAACCGAGGGTATACACTTACATTGAGCGGGTACTACCCATAAGAAAATTGTAATTATTCAGTCCCCCTCTTTAACAAAAAGGGGGTAGGGGAGATTTTATTAGATAAATCCCCCTCAGTCCCCATTTTTCAAAGGGGGGAGGTGAATATTTACAGAGAAAATTGGCTACCAACTAAGGCGTGACAGTTTAAGGTTAAATCGTTCGCTGAGCGGAGTCGAAGCGGGTCACTCGCTTCGACTCCGCTCAGCGAACGGTCTCTTTTGATGCTTTATCATTAAGTTAACCGCATTTTTTTGCTTGTCCCGTTTAAAGTTGGTAGCCATACTTCTCAAGTAAATTGAATTTTTTTAATTTTCATGACTGCCATTAAACCATTTAAGTTTGTCATGTAAAGTCACTACCGTGCCAATAATAATCAAGGTTGGCGGTTTAATGTCCAAGCTGGCGATGGTCGCCGGTAAGGTTTCCAAGGTGCCGGCAATGACGCGCTGATTAACGGTAGTCCCTTGTTGAATCAGGGCAATCGGCAAGTCTTTTGGGCTGCCGTGGTCAATTAAAGACTGGCATATTTTTTCCAATCCGACCAAGCCCATGTAGATAACAATAGTTTGATTGGGTGCGGCTAGTTGTGTCCAGTTTAAATTAATAGAATTATCTTTAAGATGTCCGGTGACAAAGGTACAAGACTGGGCATGATCCCGATGCGTTAAGGGAATGCCTGCATAACTTGCACATCCTGACGCGGCGGTAATGCCAGGTACTACCTGAAAATTGATACCCTGTTGCATTAAGGTTTCAATTTCTTCACCACCACGACCAAAAATAAAAGGATCGCCGCCTTTTAAACGCACCACCCGTTTACCTGCCTTCGCCAAGTCTGCAAGTAGGGTATTGATACATTCTTGGGGCAGGGTATGTTTATGGCGTTCCTTGCCCACGTAAATTTTTTCTGAATCCCGACGCGCCATGTCGATAATCTCTGGTGAAACCAGGTGGTCATAGACGATAACATCGGCCTGTTGCATTAACCGTAAGGCGCGAAAGGTTAATAAGTCAGGCGCACCCGGACCTGCGCCTATCAGATAAACTTCACCTTGAGTAATCGTGTTTTTTTGTTCGGCGAGTGTTTGCTGTAGTTTTTGTTCGGCATCTTTTTCATTACCTGAAAAAACTAATTCAGCAACCGCACCCTGAAATATATTTTCCCAGAAAATTCGGCGTTGAGCGGGTTCTTTAATGTGTTTTTTAACGTCGTCTCTATAACTTTCCGCAAGGTGTGCCAGTTGTCCGTAAGCGGGCGGAATGATGGTTTCAATCTTGGCTCTGAGTAATCGCGCTAAAACCGGCGCAGCACCTCCAGAAGATACGGCGGCAACGATGGGCGAACGATCAATAATAGCCGGAAAAATAAAACTGCATAACGCGGGACTATCAACCACATTAACCAAAATATTTTGTTCTTCAGCCGCTTTGGCAACTACAGAATTGGTTTCTTTATTATCTGTTGCCGATATGACCAGTCTAAAGCCACAGACATCAGTCGGGTCAAAGGATTTTTGTAGTATCGTTAACTGGCAAGAGGCTTCCAGGCTTGATACATGGTGACTTATTTGGTTGGCGATGACTGTTATTTTTGCACCGGCACGCGCCAACAGATCAATTTTGCGGGCGGCTATTTCACCGGCTCCGATGACCAGGCAATCTTGGTCTTTAAGTTTTACAAAAACGGGAAAATAATCCATTTTGTTATGATGATTCATAGATTCATTAGGGAATGGTATTATAAGCAGTCTACAGTTTTGTGAGTAACTAAAAAACAATGATTGAATTTAGTCAGGAAGTTGATGCCAGTGGTTTACTGTGTCCTTTACCCTTATTGCGTTTAAAAAAAATGTTGATGATAATGGCGAGTGGAGATGTGGTCAAAATTATTGCAACCGATCCTGCCGCACATTTGGATTTTGGTGTTTTTACCAACCAAGCGGGCCACCAAATCATTGAATTGATAAAACAGGATAATCAGCAAATTTTTTATATCAAAAAGAAATGATCAGCTAAAAATTGAAAACCCGCATCTTAATACGCCTTGAACCTTGATCCGTTAAAATCAATAACCATAATCCATTAAAAAACATGTCCACAAACGATAACCCACTTTCCGCAAATTTTATTCGCCAGATTATCACCAATGATCTTAAAGAAAACAAAAACGAGGGTAAAGTCGCAACCCGATTTCCACCCGAACCTAATGGTTATCTGCATATTGGCCATGCAAAATCGATTTGTTTAAATTTTGGTATTGCCGCTGAATTTAACGGCACTTGTAATCTGCGTTTTGACGATACCAATCCTGAAAAAGAAAACATCGAATACATGCAGTCTATTGAACGAGATGTGCAATGGCTGGGTTTTGAATGGGCTAACTTGCATCATGCCTCAGATTATTTTGAACAGCTTTATGACTATGCCGAGCAATTAATTGGGCAAGGTCAAGCTTACGTTGATAGTTTGTCGGCTGAACAAATCAGGCTTTATCGTGGTACTTTAACCGAGCCGGGTAAAGAAAGTCCGGATCGCAGTCGCTCCATTGCCGACAATTTGGATTTATTTCAACGGATGCGTGCCGGTGAATTTGCCGATGGCCAATATGTATTACGCGCCAAAATTGACATGGCATCACCCAATATCAACATGCGTGATCCTGCGATTTACCGGATTCGTCGGGTTCATCATCACCGTACCGGCGATACCTGGTGTATTTATCCCATGTACGATTATACGCATTGTATTTCTGATGCCATTGAAGGGATTACTCATTCCTTGTGTACCCTGGAATTTGAAGATCACCGTCCACTTTATGACTGGGTACTTGAGCAACTGCAAACTCCCAGTCATCCCCAACAAATAGAATTTGCCAGACTGCAACTGGAATACACCATTGTCAGCAAGCGCAAACTGAACCAGTTGGTGATGGAAAAACATGTACATGGCTGGGATGATCCGCGTATGCCGACTATTGCCGGTTTGCGTCGTGCCGGTTTTACCCCCAAATCGATACGGGATTTTTGCGAGCGCATCGGCGTTACCAAACAAAACTCATGGATAGAAATGGGCGTGCTGGAATATTGCATTCGTGAAGATTTAAACGAAAATGCACCCAGAGCTATGGCGGTTTTACAACCGTTACGGGTGGTGATAGACAATTATCCCGAAGACCAAACAGAACAGTTGGAAATAAGCAATCACCCGCAAAAAGTTGAACTGGGCAAACGCAACGTGCCTTTTTCTAAAGTGATTTTGATTGAACAGGATGATTTTGCCGAAGTTCCGCCACCAAAATTCAAACGCTTGATTGACGGTGGTGAAGTGCGTTTGCGTGGTTCTTACGTTATAAAATGTAACGAAGTCATCAAAAATGCTGAAGGGATTGTGACTGAATTGCGTTGTACTTATGATCCTGACACGCTGGGTAAAAATCCGGAAGGACGTAAGGTAAAAGGCGTTATTCATTGGGTTTCCGAGCAACATTCACATCCGGCAGAAATTCGCTTGTATGACCGCTTGTTTACAGTACCTAACCCGGATAATGAAGACAACTTTCTGGATGCCATCAACACGGATTCACTGGAAGTTCTTAACGGTTGCCGCGTAGAAGCCAGTCTGGCAGAAACACAGTCAGAGGGTCGCTATCAATTTGAACGAATTGGTTATTTTTGTCTGGATGCGGTGGACAGCGTTGACGGTAAGTTGGTCTTTAACCGAACCGTGACCTTGCGTGAGGGCGGCTGGGGAAAGGATTGATTTAAAATTGTAGTCTACGAAAAGCACGAAAAAATATACAGGAAAGTGAAGGCAGGTAGGGTGGCATAAAATACACGATGCTGTGAACCCCGAAAAAACCATGATGAAACTTCTTGTCAATGTGGAACTTTTAGTATCAGTGCAGCACAACATTTTAGGTCGTGTTTTTCTTGGACAGTATGTAATATGACTAACTTTTAATTTTGGAATAACTATGAATCAACAAGACAGCATTAAACTCGTAGAAAACTACTATGCGGCTTTTAATGGCGGCGATATGGATACTTTTTTAAATTTGCTGACTGAAGATGTGATCCATGACATCAATCAAGGCAAACGGGAAATTGGTAAAGAAGCCTTTACCCAGTTCATGGCGTGCATGAACTTCAACTACAAAGAACAACTGGTTGATATGGTCATTATGGCGACAGCTGATGGCAAACGCGCCGCTGCTGAATTTGTGGTATTGGGTGAATATATTAAAACAGATGAAGGTCTGCCAGCAGCAAAAGGACAAAAATATCACTTACCCGCCGGTGCATTTTTTGAAATCCGTGA
>CAIQND010000248.1 GCA_903873045.1 uncultured Methylococcaceae bacterium
GGTAAAAAGATTACCTATCGCTACCGACAAAAAATAAAAGGCCATTACAAAAGACTTCATGGTTTTAGGGGCCTGGGTGTAAGAAAATTCAAGGCAGGTAACGGAAACCATAACCTCGGCAGAGGTTAACAAAACATAAGCCAATAGCTGCAAGGAGATGTGCGGGGTTAAACCCGCATCCAGTTGCATTTGTATAACACTGGATAGGGCAAAAGCAATAGCGGTTATAAATAAACCGATGGTCATTTTTCTTAAGGCCGTTAACACAAAAAATCGGTTTAAAAACGGATAAACAAGGTATGAAAACAAGGGCACCAGCAACATGATCAGCAGGGGGTTGGCGGCCTGAATTTGTGAGGGCAGCAGTTCAAAACCAAATACAGTGCGATCCATTTTTTGCGCCTGGACAATCCAGGAAGAGCCGGTTTGGTCAAACAAGGCCCAGAATACGGCAATAAAGGCATAAATGGAGGCCAGCTTACCCAGGCTTTTTAGGCCGACCTGACTGAACATTTCTTTAATAAAGTTGATGCCGGCAGGCTGGATATGCACAAAGCGATACCGTCCTGACCAGAAAGTAACGGTTGCCAGCAGCATTAACAAACCGGGAACAGCAAAAGCGACAGCAGAGCCATAGTGATCCAGTAACCAGGGAATAATCAACATGGCGGTAAAGGCACCAAAATTGATGGCAAAATAAAACCAGCTAAATACTTTGGTCATTAAATGCCGATTGGCAATGCCGAACTGGTCGCCAATGTGCGCTGAAACACACGGTTTTATACCGCCGGCACCGAGGGCAATCAGGCCTTGCCCAATTAACAAGCCCATGCGGGTGTTATCAATTGCCAAGGCAAAATGACCCAGGCAATAAATCAGCGATAAAAAAATAATCGTTTGATATTTACCCAACAGACCATCAGCGAATAACGCCCCAAACAACGGCATAAAATATACCGTCGATACAAACAAATGAAAATAGCCTTGCGCTTCATTTTCTGACATAACATCCAGTTGACCGGAGGAATTTATCAGGTACTGCGTCATAAAAACCACTAATATGGCTCTCATGCCATAATAGCTAAAGCGTTCGGCGGCTTCATTGCCTACAATATAAGGTATGCCGGCGGGCAACGTGTTTGACGAATCTGGCTGCGTTTTATAAGGAGGCATTTTGTTGGTTTTGAAATGGTTAACGATTGCAGTTATTATGACACAGCTTATTGGTAGCGATTGGTTCAGGCGTGTGTTCGGTTTTATTTATCCGTCCCGGCTTAAATTGATAACCAATTAATAACAAGTCACGGCTCATATCCGGTTAGAATAGCGAACCTAAGAGTAAAAAGAGTAAGTATTCACCTCCCCCTTTGAAAAAGGGGGATTGAGGGGGATTTATCTAATAAAATCTCCCCTAACCCCTCTTTGTTAAAGAGGGGGACTGAATAATTACTAAAAAGATGGTTTATGAGATTGCGTAAGTAGCCGGGAGTCTTTTTATGGGGGCTTTTCCGGTAAGCGGGATAAAATATTTCAGGTTTAACGCTTTAGGCGATACCCAAGAATAAATATACCCAAATGGCGCAGGATTTTTGTTTATTTACAACGACTGCAAGGATGCAGGAGGTAGGGCAACGCAGGAGCAGTTGCCGAGGCGGAAAAATAGGCGCGTAGCTGGCTACGTAACTATTTTGACAACGCAGGAAATAAATAAAAAGACCAACAAGTGGGGTGTATTTTTCGAAGGGAATTGCCTTGGTACTATGGATTAACAAATAACTATTATCATGTCAGAACTTAACAGCAAAACAAAAATGACTAAAGACACTACTCAAGCCCTGTTAATCAAGTTAAAAAATTATATTAATCAGGAAATTATTGGCCAGGATGTCCTTGTTGAAAGGATGCTTATCGGCTTGTTGGCCGATGGTCATATTCTGGTTGAAGGCGCACCGGGGCTGGCCAAAACCAGAGCCATCAATGTCTTAAGCAAAGGTATCCACTGCGATTTTCATCGCGTGCAGTTTACCCCTGATTTATTACCCGCAGACTTAACGGGAACCGAAATTTATCGTCCGCAGCAAGGCACGTTTGAGTTTCAAAAAGGGCCGTTGTTTCATAATCTGATATTGGCTGACGAGATTAACCGTTCGCCCGCAAAAGTGCAGGCGGCGTTATTGGAAGCCATGGGGGAGCGCCAAATAACAGTCGGTCAGGCGACTTATCCCTTGCCCAAGTTGTTTATGGTGATGGCAACACAAAATCCTATTGAACAGGAAGGCACCTATCCGTTACCTGAAGCGCAACTGGATCGTTTTTTACTGCATGTAAAAGTGGATTATCCCAAAGCCGAGCATGAAAAAAGCATTTTGCATTTGGCCCGAGCAGAAGCGCGTTCTGAATCCTTAAAAAGCACGGATAAATTTGAACCGATTAGCCAAAGTACCTTGTTCGATGCCCGTAATGAAGTGCTGGATATTTTTATGGCTGAAAGCCTCGAAGATTATCTGCTGCAAATTATTCTGGCAACCCGAAACCCGGGTGCGTATGGACAAGACCTGGCTTCTTGGCTGCAATATGGTGCCAGCCCAAGAGCCAGTATTGCCCTGGATCGCTGTTCCAGAGCCAAAGCCTGGTTGGCGCAGCGGGATTTTGTAAGCCCCGAAGATATTCAGGAGATGGCTTTTGATGTTTTGCGTCATCGATTGATTTTATCTTATGAAGCCGAAGCGGAAGGCATTACTACGGATCATTTTATTAAAGAACTCATTTCCAGGGTTGCTGTACCTTGATGCTGTTTGGTAAACAAGCAGGCCCTGTCAGCCAATCAAAACATGAACTGGTTTCTGTTTCGTTAAAAACGCTGATTGATTTGGCCAAGCTGGCGAGCGGTTTAAATTTGCAGCAGGCTAAACTTCGTTCCCGACAAAGCGGCGGTTATGTGTCGCGTTTTAAAGGTCGTGGTATGGAGTTTGATGAAACCCGCTTGTATCAACCCGGCGATGATATCCGCAGTATTGATTGGCGAGTGACGGCGCGTACCGGAAAAACGCATACCAAGGTGTTTAGGGAAGAGCGCGAAAGGCCGGTATTTATTTCTGTCGATAACCGCCTTACCATGCATTTTGCGACACGCGGCGTTTTTAAATCGGTGTTGGCGGCAAAGCTTGCGGGATTATTGGCGTGGACAGCCGAGTATCACGGTGACCGGATTGGTGGACAACTGTTTTCTGAGCAAGAGTGTCGGGAATTAAAGCCGCAAAATGGCCGACATGCGGTATTGCGATTTTTAAATGCCTTGGTCAAGCCCCAAATTCCGACTGACAAAGCGTTTACGCTGGAGCAGGTTTTGGCAAGACTTAACCAACATGCGCGTCCGGGCAGTCTGGTTTATATCATCAGTGATTTTCGGGGTATCAATGATCAGGCTGAAACGCATTTAGCAAAGCTGTCCGAGCATTGTGAGGTGGTGTTGATTTTTATCTACGATCCGCTGGAAAGCAGTTTACCCGCTAAAGGCCGCTATCGATTTACCGATGATGAGCGCGAGGTCGTGATTGATACCGGCGATCAGCAGCGGATATTAAATTATCAACAACGTTTTACCCAGCGTTTGCAGCGCTTGGAGTCATTAGCTAAAAAAAGGGGGCTGACATTTATTCAATGCAGCACCACAGAAGATCCCCTGCAATGCTTAAGATGATATTGCTGCACGGATCATTTCACGTTCAGGATTGAGAATGTCCATAAAAAATCCTGTTATTTTTAACCCAAAAATCATTGTCTTAAGCGATGATGAAAAGCAGGTCGTTACAGATGACAACAACCCATCTTGCTTGGATAAGGTTCAGGGAGAGGTGGGCGTTATCGTTAATGCGCCTGGCGATTTATCGTCAAACCCGGAATATTTAAAAGGCTATGGCGAATAAAACAGCAAGTGATTGTTGATATAGCTGTACTCATCATGCGGAATAAATGCTTAATAAAATAAAATAACAAATGCCAACCACTCAACTACCCCTTAAAGACATACATCTCCCCGACGCTATCGGTTGGTGGCCTCCTGCTATTGGTTGGTGGTTGCTGGCGGTTTTGATTCCTCTATTGCTGGTGTTCTTGTACTGGTTTTATAAACGTTTGACCCGCAAAACGGCGATTAAAACTGCAAAAAAAAATCTGGCGGTCATCAAGCAATATTCTGCCTTGGATAATGACAAGAAACTGCGCGAACTTTCCACGTTGATTCGCCGCGTGGCTATCAGTGTTAATCCCAGAGCTGAAGTGGCGAGTTTAACCGGGTGTCAGTGGTTGGAGTTTCTTGATAAATCAGTAATCGGTACGCCTTTTAGTGACGGCTGTGGTCAGTTGTTGGCGACTTCACCTTATCGAAATTCACCGCCTACCGAACCGGAAATTGCCCAACTTATCAGCCTGTGTGAAGATTGGCTTAACGCCCAAACCTTAACCTCGAAAAGAAAACAAACATCATGATTCATTTTGAGTGGCCTTGGCTGTTAACGGCCTTACCTTTGCCTTTATTAATCCGTTGGCTGGTTCCTGCAAACAATCCTGTGGAACAGGCGGCTTTAAAAGTCCCGTTTCTGGATGATTTTTCTGAAGGTAAA